>JADGNT010000170.1 GCA_017883345.1 Candidatus Solibacter sp.
CGCGTCTCCGCGCCTCCGCGTCAAAATCACTCTCTCCCGCGTCTGATACCATTAGATCGACACCCTTGATCGATACTGTTCCAGACATCCTGGCCCGTATTGTCGCCAAAAAGCGCGAAGATCTCGCGCGCGCGGTCCAGCCGCTAGAAGCATGGGAGCGCGCGGCCGAACTCCGCCTCGCCGCGCGCCGCGATTTCCGCGCTGCCCTCGCCGCCGGCCCGCCCGCCATCATCGCGGAGATCAAGCAGGCGTCGCCCAGCAAGGGAGTCCTCTCGCACGATTTCGCCCCCGCCCGCATCGCCCGCGCCTACCAATCGGGCGGAGCCGCCGCGCTCAGCGTGCTCACCGACGAGAAGTTTTTCCAGGGCAGCCTGGCCGATCTCCAAGCCGCCCGCGCCGCCGTATCTCTCCCCGTTCTGCGCAAGGATTTTACCATCGACCCTGCGCAGATCCTCGAGGCCGCGGCCCACGGCGCCGATGCCATCCTGCTGATCGCCGCCATCCTCTCCGCGCGCCAGATTCGCGATTTCCGCGAGACCGCGGCGCGCTATCGCCTGAGCGCGCTCGTCGAAGTCCACAACCGTCGCGAACTGGATGCCGCCATCGATGCCGGCGCGGATCTGATCGGCGTCAACAACCGCAACCTCGCCACCTTCGAAGTCACGCTAGAGACTTCGCTGGCTCTCGCCGAACACATGCCGGCGGGCGCGCTCCTGGTCAGCGAAAGCGGCATCCACCTCGCGGCGGATATCGTCCGCCTGCGCGCCGCCGGCTACCACGCCTTCCTGGTGGGCGAGCACCTGATGAAATCCGCCGACCCCGCCGGCGCCCTGCGAAAGCTGGTGGCCGCGTGATGCTCAAGGTGCCCCTCAAGGTCATCCTCAAGGTCTGCGGCATCACCAACCAGCCCGACGCCGACGCCGCGATTGCCGCCGGCGCCACCGCCATCGGTTTCAACTTTTACCCCAAAAGCCCGCGCTGCATCGCGCCCGAAGCGGCGGCCCGCATCGCGACGCCCGGCGCACTCCGCGTGGGCGTGTTCGTCAACCAGCCGGCGCCGCGCATCGCGGAGATCGCGGCGCTAGCCGCGCTCGACGTGGCGCAACTGCACGGCGACGAAACGCCCGGCCAGTATCCCGCCGCCATCGCCGTCTGGAAAGCCGCGCGCATCTCCCCCGGCTTCGATTTTTCGCCATTGGACGACTGCCCCGCCGAAGCCCTGCTACTCGACGGCCCCGCCGCCGATCTCTACGGCGGCGCCGGGCTCTCTTTCGATTGGACCCTGGCCCGCGGCGCCCGCCATCGCATCATCGTGGCCGGCGGCCTCGATGCCTCCAACGTGGCGCGCGCCATCTCGCTCGCTCAACCCTGGGGCGTCGATTCCTGCTCGCGCATCGAGTCCTCCCCGGGGAAAAAGGACCACATCAAAATGATCGACTTTCTGCACGCGGCCAAGGCGGCGCTCGGCGCATGACTTCGCAACCCGATGCCGGCGGACACTTCGGACCCTACGGCGGGCGCTACGTCCCCGAAGTCCTCATGGCGCCGATTGAAGAACTCGAGACCGCCTACCTCGCTGCGCGCGACGACCCCGCCTTCCAAACCGAGCTTGCCGATCTGCTGCACAACTACGCCGGCCGCCCCACCCCGCTCTATTTCGCCAAACACCTGACCGAGACCCTGGGCGGCGCGCGCATCTGGCTCAAGCGCGAAGACCTGCTGCACACCGGCGCGCACAAGATCAATAACTGTCTGGGACAGGCGCTGCTCGCCCGCCGCATGGGCAAACGGCGCATCATCGCCGAAACCGGCGCCGGACAACACGGCGTGGCCACCGCCACGGTGTGCGCGCTGCTCGGCTTCGAATGCGTGGTCTACATGGGTGAAGTGGACATGCAAAGGCAGCGCCTCAATGTCTTCCGCATGCGCATGCTCGGCGCCAAGGTGCAGGGCGTCTCCGGCGGCAGCAGAACCCTCAAGGATGCCATAAGCGAGGCCATGCGCGATTGGGTCACCAACGTCGGCGAGACCTATTACCTGCTGGGCAGCGCCCTGGGCTCGCACCCGTACCCCATGATGGTGCGCGATTTTCACAAAGTCATCGGCCAGGAAGCGCGCCGCCAGATCCTCGACGCCGAAGGCCGCCTGCCCGATACCCTGATCGCCTGCGTCGGCGGCGGCAGCAATGCCATCGGCCTGTTCCACGCCTTCATTCCCGATGCCGCCGTGGAACTCGTCGGCGTCGAAGCCGGCGGGCGGGGCAACGCGCTCGGCGAGCACGCGGCGCGCTATCGCGGCGGCGCACCCGGCGTGCTGCAAGGCGCCTACAGCTACCTGTTGCAGGACGAACACGGGCAAATCGCCCTCACCCACTCCGTCTCCGCTGGGCTGGATTATGCCATGATCGGCCCCGAGCACGCGTACCTGCGCGATTGCGGCCGTGCCCAGTACGTTGCCGCCAGCGACACCGAAGCGCTCGACGCCGCGCGCCGCCTCTCCCGCATCGAGGGCATTATCCCGGCGCTCGAAAGCGCGCACGCCGTCGCCGAAGCCATCCAGCGCGCGCCCGATAGCACGGGCAAGATCTTCATCGTGAATCTCTCCGGCCGCGGCGACAAGGATATCGATATCTACCGCGAGAATTTCCCGGAGCTCGACCAGCAGGAGCTGAACCAGCAGGAGCTGAACCAGCCATGACGCGCCCAGCCATGACCCGCATCGGCCGGCTCTTCGTCTCGCTGAAGCGCGCGAACCGCAAAGGTCTGATCGCCTATCTCACCGCCGGCGACCCCTCGCCGCTCCGCACCCCCGCCCTGGTGGCTGCCATGGTGCGCGGCGGCGCCGATCTGATCGAGCTCGGCGTGCCGTTCAGCGATCCCATTGCCGATGGGCCCGTGATCCAGCGCGCGGGCGAGCGCGCCCTCCAGGCGGGCACCACCCTGGCCACCGTGCTCGAGATCGCCCGCCAGGTTCGCGCCAATTCCGAAGTCCCCCTGCTGCTGTTCACCTATCTCAACCCGGTATTGCGCTACGGCCTCGAACGCCTCGCCGCCGACGCGGCGGCCGCTGGCATAGATGGCTGCCTGCTCACCGACGCCAGCGTGGAAGAGGCGGAAACTTACGTCGGCGCCATGCACCGCCATGGCTTGGACACCGTCTTTCTCGCCGCGCCCACCAGCACGGCTCGGCGCATCAAGCTCGTGGCGCAATACTCCACCGGCTTCGTCTATCTGGTTTCGCGCACCGGTGTCACGGGCGTTCAAGATTCGCTCTCGGCATCCGTCGCCCCGCTCGTTGAGGCCGTGCGCGCGGCCACGGATCTCCCGCTCGCCGTCGGCTTCGGCATCTCTAAACCCGCGCACATGGCGGAACTCGGCCGTCTGGTGGAGGCCGTCGTCGTGGGCAGTGCGTTCGTACGACTGATCGAGCGGAACGCGGAGAATCCCACGCTAGAAACGCAGCTCGAAGCATTCACCCGCGAGCTCAAGAGCGGTTTCGGAGCCATCGCATGACCCCGGAACAAGCCCAGGAAGAGGCACGCGCCAAGCTCGAGGAATACCGCATCCTGATCGACGACGTGGACCGCCGCATCGTCGCCCTGCTCAACGAGCGCACCGCCGTGGTAGAGAACATCGGCCGCGTGAAACGCGAGGCGCAACTCCCCGTCTACGAACCCAAACGCGAAGATCAGGTGTTCGCCAACATCACCAGCGCCAACCACGGCCCGCTCACCACCCCGGCCGTGCGCGGCATCTTCGAACGCATCATCGACGAAATGCGCTCCATCCAGCGTCTGCGCATGATCCAGAAGCCCCCGGAGGAACCCAAATGTTAGTCGTCATGCAACAAGGCGCCACCGAAGAGCAGATCGAGCACGTGATCGACCGCCTGGTGGATCTCGGCTTCGACGTGCACCGCTCCACGGGCTTGATCCACACCGTACTCGGCGGGGTCGGCGGCAAGTACGATTTCGACGTCGCCGTCTTTGAAGTCATGGAGGGCGTCAAGGAAGCCCACCGCATCGTTTCGCCCTACAAACTCGCCAGCCGCGGGTTTCGGCCCGGCGGCACCATTGTGCAGGTGGGCCCGCTCGCCATCGGCGGCGACGCCGTGGTCGTCATGGCCGGCCCGTGCAGCGTGGAGAACCGCGACCAGATCGAGCAGTGCGCCGAGCTGGCGGCCCGCACTGGCGCCAGGGTGATCCGCGGTGGAGCCTTCAAGCCGCGCAGTTCGCCTTATGAGTTCCAGGGCCTCGGCGCCGAGGGTCTTCAAATGCTCCGCGCCGCCGCCGACCGCCACGGCCTGCTGGTAGTCAGCGAAGTCATGGACCAGACGCAGATTCCGCTGCTCGCGGAGTATGCCGACATCGTGCAGGTGGGCGCGCGCAATATGCAGAACTTCAACCTGCTGCGCGAGCTCGGCAAGCAGTCCAAACCCGTGCTGCTCAAACGCGGCATCGCGGCTAGCATCGAAGAACTCCTGCTCTCCGCCGAGTACATCCTGGCCGGCGGCAATTACAACGTCATCCTCTGCGAGCGCGGCATCCGCACCTTCGAAACCTACACCCGCAACACCCTCGATCTCTCCGCCATTCCCGTAGTCAAGAAACTCTCCCACCTGCCGATCGTAGCCGACCCTTCGCACGGCACGGGTCGCCGCGACATCGTCGCTCCCATGGCGCGCGCCGCCGTGGCCGCGGGCGCCGATGGCCTGATGATCGAAGTCCATCCCGACCCCGATCGCGCGCTCTCTGACGGCGCGCAATCCGTGCGGCCCGAACAGTTCGAAGAGTTGATGCATCAACTGCAAGCCATCGCGCTTGCCGTGGGCAGGACCCTCTAGCATGCACCGCACACCACTCACTTACTCATTTAGCATGCACCGCACACCCCTCACTTACTCTGCGCCGCACCACCGTAGCGTAGCCTTTCAGGCTGCCATGCCCACTTCCAAGTGGGCATTCTTTCTTGCTTTTGCTTGTCTCAGCGTCTCTGCCGGAATTTAGCATGCAAAACGTTGTCATCGTCGGCACCGGCCTGATCGGCTCGTCTTTCGGACTGGCCCTGCGCAAAGCGGGCTTCGACGGCGCCATCACGGGCGTCAGTTCCCCGCATGCCATTGCGGACGCTCTCGCCAGAGGCGCCATCGATCGCGGCGCTTCGCTCGCTTCCGCCATCCCGGACGCGGAACTCGTCTTCCTTTCACAAACCATCGGGCGCATTCTCGATACCATCCGCCACCTGGACCCTCTGCTCCGCCCCGGCACCCTGGTCACCGACGCCGGCAGCACCAAATGTGCCATCGTCGATCTGGCGCGCCAGACCCTGACGCGCGCCCAGTTCCTGGGCGGGCATCCCATGGCAGGCAAGGAGACGCGCGGCGCTCTGGCGGCCTCTCCCGACCTCTTCCGCGGCCGCACCTGGATCCTGACGCCCGACGACGCTTCCGAGCTCCACACCTCTTGCGCGCTCGAATTCCGCATGTGGCTGCACCGCATCGGCGCGCGTGTGCTCACGCTCGATGCCGATGAGCACGATCGCGTGGTGTCGTTGACTTCGCACCTCGCGCAACTCGCCTCCACGGCTCTGGCGGCAACCGTTTCCGATAAGCTGGGCGGGCCGCCGCGCTTGAACGCCGCCGGGCCCGGTCTGGAGGACATGACGCGTCTCGCCGGGGGATCGTACGAGATCTGGCGCGACATCCTGGCCACCAATACCGATCACATCGAGCGCGCCCTGAGCCTCTACATTCAGAAACTGGAACACATGCGCGAGAACCTCCGCACCCGTCAGTTGCAGGAAGAATTCGAGCGCGGCGCGGCCCTGGCCGCCCAACTCAGGAGGCCCCGATGACACCCCCGGGGGATTTGCGCCCCCCGGGTTCTTCCCCCCCCTCAACCCCGCGTACGTAAAATTAGGATACACTTACCCATGAGGCTATCAGCCAAAGCACCCTCGCCGGCGGACACTGTGTCCGCCAGCGAACCCCCGGCGCGCCGGGCGCGCTGGACCGGACGGTCCAGCACTCCCTCCGCTGGGTTTAAGGAATCAACAATGGAACAGAAACTGAAGATCGCCGTCTTCATCGATTTCGACAATATCGAAATCGGCGTGAAGAGCACCCTGCATCGCGAGTTCGACGTCGCGGCCGTGCTCGATGCGCTCAAGGAACGCGGCGAAATTGTCACGAAGTTTGCGTACGCGAACTGGGGCAGGCAGGAATCCGCTACACGCGCGCTCAGCGAGCACGCCGTGCAGATGGTTCAGCGTGACCCCTCACCGCGCGGCGACAAGAACGGCGCCGACATCAACCTGGCTCTCGATGCTCTCGAGATGGCCTTCACTCACGATCACATCAACGCCTACGCCATCGTCTCTGGCGATAGCGATTTCATCGCGCTGGTCAACAAGCTCAAGCAGTATGACAAGCGCATCTTCGTGGTCGGCGGCCGCGCGTTCACCAGCACAATTCTGCAAAAGAATTGTCACGAGTTCGTGGCCTACGAATCCGTCATGGACGATCGCCCGCGTGCCTCCGGCCACCAGCCAAAGGAACAGCAGCAGCAGGCGCCGCCGCCGCCGCCGCAGCAGCAGCAGCAGCAACACCAGCCGCAGCAGCAGCCGCATTCCGACCGGCCCGAAAAGCAGCCGCCACCCCAACAACAACAACAGCAGCAGCAACAGCGCCAATCGCACAAGCGCGTGGCGCTCGATCTGGCGCAAGCCATGCCGCTGGTGGAACGCGCCCTCGGCGTCCTCGAACGCCGCGAAGTCCGCCCCCAGCTTGGTCTGCTCAAGAGCACCATGCTGCAGCTCGATTCCACCTTCAATGAGAAGGCCTACGGCGCCAATTCCTTCACCGATTTCGTGGAGAGATTGCAGAAGGCCGATTACGTCGAGGTCACCGGCGGCGAAGGCCGCTACATGATCCGCATGAAGGGCGGCGGCGCTCCCGAAAAGCCCGGCTCCAAACCCGAAGAGGCCATCCCGCTGCTGCGCGACATCCTCGAGATTCATCGTCTCGACGTCGATTCCGGCTCCACCGCCGACGAACTCTTCGATTGGGTCAAGCAGGAGCGTCCCAACTTCGAGCCGCGCGACTACGGCTTCCAGGAGTTCAGCGAGCTGCTGAACTATGCGCAGGATAAGGGCTTGGTGCGCAACCAGGTGGACGAAGAACGCGGCCTCGTCGTGTTCCTCGGCACCGAGTTCCATCCGCCGGCGGCGCCGCCGCAGCCGGTAGAGGTGAGCCCCGCCGAGGACGAGGAGGTCGACGAACCGCAACCGCTCGTGCCCGGGCAGCCCACCGCCACCGGCGAGATCCCGATTCCCGAGCTGCCTCCCAAGGTGCAGCGCCGCCCCCGCGCCCCGCGCAAGACGCCGGCTCCCGGCAGCGAAGGTCAGAAGAAGCGTCCAACCTCGCGCCCCCGCAAGAAAAATACCTAACGCCCCGACCGGGGGTAACTCCCCGGTCTTCTCGCCATCTACCAGGAGCGGCGCTCCAGACTGGAGCTTTGCACTTCTGGGACCCCATTCCGCCTCCGCGCCGGTTGAAGGCGGCCCAGACACAGGGCAGTCAGCGATGCCGTTTAAACTTAAACCCGGGCATTCGGGGGCGGCTTCGAGGAGTTTTCGCGGTTGCCTCAGCGCTCTCGTAAGCGATGCAGTCGGCGGCGCCGGTAGCGAGACACAACCGCACGATCGTGAGCGCCAGGCTCGCTCGGCCTTCAGGCGGCTTCTGTTTTTCGCGCTCGAATCGGCTTAAGGCATCCAGCAAAGCTTTTTTCGAGTTTATCGGGAGACCGGCGCCGCCGGTCATCCAGTACTCACCCAGCGGCATGGTCCGGGTGGCGAGGACCGCATTTCCGTCTTTAAGACTCCGGCTCAAAGCAAGATCCATCAAGAACAACTCCTCGTTGTTCAGCCCATCCTTGCAGTAGAGGCCAGCGCCTGGCATCGCCGATTTCACCAACAGTATCCGGTATTTCGCTTGGAGGCAGGCATTCAATATGTAGCTCTCGTCCGTTCCTGGCTTCGCGGGGTGCGCCTCGGAGTAACGCTGGACCATATTCTTGCCGTTCTCATACCAATCGTGGACGCAACAGTCCATCAGCACGCTGGACACGTCTTCGTTGTCGAATACGAGCACGCCATTGTGCCGGATGCCGATCGCGTCTCCGATCTCTTCGTATGCCTTCCGCGGAATCATCTTGACGATTCTTTGGTTCATCTCCACGCAGAGAGCCCGCATGCTTCGGTATCGTTCCACATCCAGCCGAGTAGGAGAAAAGGGAGTGCCCATGAATCCTCCATTCTGGCAGAAGGAGTCCAGGCAACTCAAGCGCGCGCACAGCCCCAGACTGGATGCGCACACGCGAAAAATCCTTCAACTCCTTATGGAATGGGCGTAAGCGGCTGCGTAATCCGCATACTTCTGGTTGCATTAGTACAGCGAAGAGATCTTTCATCGGATGGTCTTTTGCGAAGCTCCATCTTAGCCTCCGATTGTTACGATCCCGTTAAAAATCGAGTGACACTTCCCTGCGTTTCCCGCGCAAAGGTGCGTTTAAGAACTCCACGAACGGCGTCATGGCCCGAAAATGCTTGACCACTTCGGTGTACACTGCGGGCGTGGTCGCCAGATTCGGCGGCAGCTCC
>JADGNT010000171.1 GCA_017883345.1 Candidatus Solibacter sp.
GTAGAGCGGGTAGAGGCGCAATCGTGACTGGAGGCACCAAAGGCGTTGGCCGAGGCATCGGGCGCGAACTCGCCAGACGCGGCGCGCGCGTCTTCGTCACAGGTCGTTCGGTCGTTCAGTGCCGGTTCACGAGCGTCTCGATGAGCAGATCACGGGTATACGCTGCGACCATCGAATCGACATCCAGGTGGAAGCGGCGTTCAACCTGATCGTCCGCGAGGCCAACGCGATCGATATCTTGGTGAGCAGCGTGTGGGGCGGTTACGAGCACATGGTCGAGAATGGCGATTTCACATGGCCCAAGCCATTCTGGGAACAGCCACTCTGGCGTTGGGACGCGATGTTCTCTCGCCCGAGCGGCGACGTCCTCTCACACCGCCGGCGGCCTGGTGATCGGGAGCTTTTCAGCTACCCGACCGAGATGCTTCGCGACGCGCATCCGGGAGAGATCGTTAAGATGAGAAACAGGTCACGATTTCACGAGTTGGTGCCTCTTTACCCACTCCGGGTCGAAATCGGCGCCGAACCCCGGTCCGGTAGGAACTTTGAGCTTCCCTTTGTCGATCTTCAAAGAGGCAGTCTTGCATTCGAACCGTACGTTCGCCCCCAACTCCTTATACTCGTGATGAACGCCGGCGTTGGGGATGGAAGCGACAAACTGAATGTTGTAAAGGTATCCCAGCCCGCCGCCGGACATATGCGGGACGACAGTTTTTCCGTAGGCAGCCGCCATGCGAGCCACTTTCATGGACCGGATCATACCGCCGAAGTAGTAGTTGTCCGGCTGCACAATCTCCAGGCCATCGTTGGCGATCAGCCAGCGGAAGCCGTAGAAACTGTTGTCCTGCTCGCCGTTGGCGATCGGTAGCTTCAGTGCGTCGGCCACCTGTTTGATCTCTTCGATGTGGTCGAACATCACGGGCTCTTCGAAGTACGAGAACTTATACTCCTCAAGCAGTTTGCCTACGCGAATGGCTTCCGGCACCGTATAGAAACTGTTCGAGTCGGCGTAGAGCGACACCTTGTCGCCGAACGTCTTACGCACCAGCGGGATCATCCTCTCGGTCCTTCCGGGAGGGCCAACGGCATACATGTCCGCGGTCATGAACATAAGCCCGCCGATTTTGATCTTCAGCGCTGTCAGGTCGTGAGAGGCGAACGCCCCCTTGATCAGTTCGATCGATTCCTCCACCGACTTCTCGCGCCATTCCGTGGCCATGTACACCCCAACCTCGGGGTTGTGCATTTCTCCGATCAACTGGGCCACCGGCTTCTTCGCGATGCGGCCCAGCATGTCGAGCACGGCAAACTCGATGGTGGCCAGCGGTAGGCCGAGGGCCATCCCGTTCAGGCGGAAATTGAACTGATAGATGTAGACCTTTTCCATAATCAGGTCCAACTCGCGTGCATCCTTTCCGAGGAAGAAAGGCTGCAGGTGTCTGAGGAAGATGGGATACAGCGTGTTAATTCCGCTGTGCGCGACGGAGATGCCCTCGGCGCCGTCCCGCGAACGCACCCTGCAGATGAAACTGTTGTTCAGACGAAGCAATTCCACTGTGTCTATGATGACCGGGGTGCTAAATAACTGCTTCTTCAGCACGGGCTGTTTCAGTATCTCGTCGAGTTTGCGATAACGGGCATTCAGCTCCGCGGAAGTCAAACTCGGCGGCGGCGAATCCGCGGCGCCTAACGGAAGGGCTGCCAAGCCCCCTCCAAGAGCGGTTGAGACGAATGTTCGACGATTAGCTTTCATAAATTGGATCTCCAGCGGACAAACCGCTTCATTCCGGCGGCGGACGTCGTCGGTACAAATTGGTCCCGGCATTCAGCGAGCGGGACCAAGCCCATCTTGTCAGGCCGGAGCCTGCGAAGCAAGCAGTTCTTGCGGCCGTGCTTCCATACGCGGGTGGCATCGTGTTAGTCGCTGTCCGGAATCCGTCCGTAAGTTCGGACGAACCCGATTCAGGCAGAGTGGATGGCCGCCACCTCGTAGTCCAGGATCTTGGGAATCGTGAATTCGATCTTCCCTGCGGCGACGTGGAAGGGAATGTTCGTTTCCGCGCGCAGGAGTTCCACCCGAGTCACAGACCGGCCCTTCGGCAACTCCATGCTCACCTTCTGCGCGCCGATGGGATAGAAGTCCCGGATCCAACCGCGGTGCATAGCTGGATTCGTGTAGTTGAGGACGTGGACGGCGAAACCGGCCTGCGTTTCCCAGGCGAATGTCTCGATCACACCGTCTCCCGCAATAGTCAGCGGCGCATTTGCACCGCCCACCCAGCGGATGGAATTTTGCAGAAGCCTGGCGAGATCGGTATGACCAGTCTGCCACATGGTGCGTTCGATGTCGCCGGGGAAGTACACCAGGCGGCTCTTGCCCTTCTCGCGCACCACGGCGGCCGGTTCGTTGGTGTGAGACGGCTCGGGATAGGAGAGTTCCGGCGGATAGCCGACGAAGCCGGGGACTACGGTCAGGACCGGCCCATCGACCGGGGCGAGGGGCACGCGGTTCTGTGCGCCGGGAATCCAGTTCGTGCCGGTGAAGCCGTTGAGGATGGGGTGCTGCTTTTCAATTCGCGCCATGTAACCGTTGAAGCTGCTGGCCACGATGTCGCCGGCTTTGCGGATACCGAAAACGTCGGCCAGGCCGAAATCGGTGCGCCGCTGGTTGAGCTCGTTGTACATGCTGGTCTCGAACGTCGCCAGCAGGGAGCCCCCGGCGTCCACGTAGGCGCGGAGTTGGCGGCACTGCTCGTCGCTGAGCAGGGCTGTGTTGGGGAGCACCAGTGCGGAATACCTCCGCAGCTCCTCGGGCGCCATTTTGTCCTCGTGCACGAAATCGAAAAGGAAACGGCCTTCCAGCAGCGCGTAGTACATGCCATCCATGTACTGCCGCATCTGCGTCCCGGTGGGAGGCTTGTAGAAGAGGTGAGTGCGCTGCCCCATCACCACTCCCAGATTGGCGATGGAACGCTTGTTCAGGAAGTGGACGTCGTGCTTCGCCATCCAGTTGAAATACTTGCGGGCGGGTTCCAGCCAGCGGCGGTCCTCACCCATGCCGTTCTCGCCGCCAACGATGTGATGATACGGGACCATTCCGGAGGCGAGGGTCTCGTCAAACCACATCTGTTGTTCCTGCGGAGACTTGTAGACGTTGCGCCAGCGGGGAACGCCGGTGGACCAACCGGCGGTGACGTTGGTCGCCATTTTTCCTTTTTGCACGGCATTGCAGACACGGCCCTGCAGGCTGCATCCCCAGATCGGAGACTCTTCGCCGCCGCGCCCCTGGTTGTCGCACTGGAACCACTCGCAGATTTCGCCGAGTTGCACCAGGTCGGCCGTGGAACGGATCCCGCCGCCGAGATTCGCGAAATAGAAGTTGGTTGGCTTCTTCTCCTTGGCGATGGAATCGTAGAGTTTCCAGAGGTACACGATGCGCTGGTTGAACTTCTCCCAGTAGGCGATGGTCCCGGGTTGGGGCAGCCGGCGGCACTCGGCGCAATGGCACACGGGCATGGCGCCCAGCGGCGGCCATGCATTAGTGAAGAGTCCATCGACGTCGTAGAGCGAGTTGATCTCCTTCATGATGGCCGGCATGTAATCGGTCATGTAGGTGGAGAACATGCAGGTGTTAAACAGCCTCGCGTCCTCGCGATGGGGCATGGGTTTGCCGTCGGAATCGCGCCGGAACCACTCGGGGTGGGCCTGGACGGCGTCTTCCCAGTTGAGATCGGGACTCATGCGCGCGATCACGTGTATGCCGCGTTTCTTGGCGGCCGCGCAGCAATCGCCGAAGAAATCCCGATTGCCCAGGTACTTGCCCTTGCGATGGAAGGGCACTTTCGTCTGATAGAAGGCCATGATGCCGGTAACGCTGACCATCACGGCATCGATCTTAAGACTGGCCCAGTAGTCGGCCCATTCTTCGACGTTGAGCACGACGGGGTCGTGCTCCGTCATGTTCAACTGGCCGAGGCGGCGGATCTTGCGCTGCCAGGGAACCTCGTCCGAGGTGGCGGCGAACAGCGAACCCGCCATGGCAGCGGCAGGTACGACGATAAAGTCGCGGCGGTTGATTTCCATTACCGGTTCTCCCGACAAAAGTTCCGCATGTTAGAACGTGAACCGGAGGGCGAGCTGGATCTGCCGGGGCACATTGGTCTGGCCGTTGGAGCGTAATATCTTTCCAAAGGTCGTCGACGATGGGTTTATGTCCGGATCGCCCGGGAAAATCGGGTGATTGCACAGGTTGAAGATCTCCGCGCGGAATTGCGCGCTCATGCCCTCGCGGATGGAGGTGTTCTTGACCAGGGAGACGTTATATTCGTTCCCCCACAGGTCGCGAATGTTGGGGAAGTACTGCGATGAGGTGCGCAGGGTGTTGGCCGGCTGCATATAGAATGACGGGGCAAGCGCGCCCACCTGGTTCACGATCTGGCCGTTGGCCTGGATGGTGCCGGTATTGAACATGTGGTCCCAGTTGGCGTTGGGCAGGCTCGGGTCGTTCAGCAGGTATGCTCCAGCGGGCGCCGTCATGGGGGTTCCGGACATGAAAACCGTGTTCAGAACGGCCTGCCATCCGCCCACCACTTTGGCTACCACCCCATGGCTCTGGCCCAGCAGCGGCTTGCCCGGGCCGAAGGGAAATTCGTAGATAGGCGCCAGCGTGAGGCGGTTCGGACGGTCCCACGACGTGAAACTGCGCGATGGCAGCGCATCCTGCGCGTTAAGGTAGTTCAACGCCTGGAGGTTCTTCGAGAAGGCGTAGGATGCGGTCACCGTCAGACCATGCTGGTAGCGCTTCTGCACGGTAATCTGCACGGCGTTGTACCAGACTTTGCCCACATTGTAGTCCTGGATGTTGAACGCGGTGAACTGGGGAAATGGGAGCAGGGACTGCTGGCGGGTAATGGTCGCGCCGTTCAACGATGTTCCCGGAAGCAGGCCGGCAAACGGGTTCGGCACCGAGGCGGTGAGGTTATTCGGATTGCCTCCCTTGGTGGAATCTCCCAAAGCCAGATTCTGGGCGGAGAGCGCATTATACGCCTTGGTTGTGCCGGCTCCGATGGTACGCGAACCTACGTAGGAGAGGTCCACCGTCACCTGGCCCGGCAAGAGGCGCTGGATGCCGAACGAGAAGCTGTGAACATACCCGAGGTGTCCCGTCTGGTCGGCGAAGGAAGGTCCCTGCCCGAGCATTGTTTGCATTCCCGCACTGACTCCCGAGGGGGCGAGAACGCCGCTCGGGAAGGGATTTGAGACGACGCCGGCGGAGGTGCGTCCGCCGTCGTTGGTGGCCACGTACGGGGTGATCTGGCTGAAACCGTAACTGCTGCCCGTGGAGACATTGTTCAGGAAAGAGAGACCCCAGCCCCCGCGCATCACGGTCTTGGCTGTCAACTGGAAGGCGGCGCCAAACCGCGGCTGAAGCATCTTCCAGTCTGTGTCATAGGGCGACTTGGACAACCCGTTCTGTCCCGCGAAGCCGATTCCACCATACGCTTTATAACCGGGGAAAGCCGTCTGGTCGATTTTGGAAGTTATGGGATTCAACTGGGTAGCGAAGAAGCCGCGGTTGATGCGGTCGTGCTTTTCGGTGACCGGCACCAGCAGGTCCCAGCGCAGACCGGCGTTGATCGTAAGCCGGCGGTTGATCTTGATATCGTCCTGCACCCAGGGCGCAAGATAGTGCCAGCGGTAATAGGGACGCGCGATGAAGTCGGTTTCACCGGAGGCGGCGAATCCCAGCAACGCCGAGGCAATGGAATTTCCACTGAGCGCATCCTGGGTCGAGTAATTGCTGCGCGTAAAGCCGCCGTCGAATGCCAGTGTGCCGCCGGACCAGGCGGGCTGGTAGTTGCCATAGCGGGTCCAGCGGTAGTCGAGCCCGATCTTCAACACGTGGCGGCCGTGGATGGTCGTAAACGTCGGTGCGATGGCATAGGTGGTGGTGGGGGCCAGCCAGATGTTACTGGAGGAGGATCCGATGGACTTGTAGCTGCTCGCAGTGATATACGGGAAGCGGTTGGGTTCCTGCAACTGGTTGACCAGGCTCTGCGACCAGCCGATCGCGGTTGCATTGTAGCTGCCCCAGTTCATGGGCTTGTAATCCTGCACCCAGCGGGTCATGGAGACGCGCAGATCGAAGGTGGAACTCGGACTGAGTACGGTCACCGAATCCGCTACCGCGCCCCAATTGATCTTGTGGCCCTCGCGCAGATCGGCCGCGTAGCCGCTGAGACCGTTACTGACCTGGTGCATCAACTGGTCGTTCCAGACCATGCGGGCGGAGATGCGCTCCTTCTCGCTGAAGTTGTGTTCGATACGTTCCACGATGTTGTGGAAGTCGTACCAGGTGACGTTGTCATTCAGAAAGAAGTTATTCTGCCAGGGGACCGATCCGGAGGTGGTGATGTTCGGGTCCGGATACAGAGAGACGATTTTCTTGCCTACGGGATCGAACCGGTTCGCCGGAATGACGTTGCCCGGAAACGCGCTGCGCACCCACTGGCCGTTGGTCAGCACGCCGGTGGTGGGGTCGTACACAGTCATGAGTTGGCCCGCCGCAGTGCGGGTTTGCGAGAAATCGCCGTTCTTCTGCGCGACGGTAGGCACGGATGAGATATCGTTTTGGGGGAACGACTGGTTTTGTTTATAGTGCTCCCAGGCGCTGAAGAAAAACGTTTTGTCCTTGCCGTTGTAAACCTTAGGGAAGTAGACCGGCCCGCCGATGCTGAAGCCGTACTGATCGAGCGGGGTGTTGTCGGGGCCGAGTCCCTTCGAATTGTTGGAGAACGAGGTGGCGTTCAACGAGGGGCGTTTCATGTATTCGTAGACCGATCCACGCAGGCGGTTGGTGCCGCCTTTGGTCACCATGCTGATGACGCCGCCGCCATTGCGGCCGTATTGCGCATCGTAGGCGTTGGCCACAACCCGGAACTCCTGCACAGCGTCGGACGGGGGAACGTAGGCGATGGTAGGCGCCGACTGGTAGACCGCGTCGTTGGGGGCGCCGTCGATCAGGAACCCGGTGCTGTAGGCGGTGCTGCCGTTAATCGACCAGGTGGTAAGGCCGGAATTAGAGAACGGCGTCCAGTCGTAGCGGACCGCGGTGTTGGTGACTCCCGGCGCGAGGGTCGCCAGCAGGACTGGCGTGCGCGTCATGGTGGGCAGTTCGGCCAGATTCTCGCGTGTCACAACCATACCGCGGTCGGCCTTCTCGGCCTCGATCAATGGGGCCTCGGCCCCTACGGTGACGCTTTCCGCCTGCGAGCCCAGTTGCAGGGTGACATCCAGCGTGGCTGCCTGGCCCGTCTCCAGCAGGATCCCCTCGCGGATTTGCGTGTGGAATCCGGCCATCTCGGTGGTTAGCTTGTAAGTCCCCGGATTGACGAAGAGGAAGCGATATTGGCCCATCTGGCTCGATTCCGTTCTGGTCTCAACGCCAGTCTGGACGTTGATCAGCACGAGATGAGCACCGGCAACGGAGGCGCTGGATGGATCTGTGACGGTGCCGCTGAGGGTCGCCCGGGTTTCCTGCCCCATCATTGACGATGACAGCAAGCAGGCTGCCGTAAGGATACCGATCGGAGTGTTTCGAAACGAGTTTCTGCGATGCACGGAATTACCTCAATGGAATGCCGCGTGGCGACCGGCGCGGTGACCGTATGCTTCCAGCCCTGTGGAATGCGTAATGTATATAACATTTCGCCGCTGATTGCAAGTCAACGGTACCCTTTCCGACGGTGCCGGCCGCCGGCAGATACGGATCAAGGCTCTCAAGGTGTGGCCAACTGCCGCTGGCTTCCCGGGGCCCACTAGGTTAGATTGGGGCTACGCCGAAACCAGGCGAGTCCGGTCGGTGCGCTGGGGACACGGTAGAAAGGCTCGAGAAGCTTGGAGTGTACCCGTCTTGTCGTCCACGGATTCCGACAACCTCCAATCGCCTGCGCGGACCTTCGACATTAATTTCGACATTATCGGTGCCGATTCAAGCGAATTCAGGACTGAGCAGCCATAGTCAATAGCGATCAGCGACTGCCACGTTCAAACCAGAAGCCATTGAATCGATGCCACTTCTGACGGGGAGTGGACCGTACTGACTGTCAGTAAACACGAAGGCACGCCTCCTCATAACCCAAAGGTCGGAGGTTCAAGTCCTCCCCCCGCAACCAATTTTATCAATAGGTTACGCGGATCTTCGGGCGTACCACAAACTCCCATTAGCTCCCAATAACCGCTTTCGGCTTCTTCTGGCCGGCGGCTTCCTCCGATCTGACGGACTTCTTAAGGACCATTTCAACAACTTTGCTGTGGGCCTGACGCTTGGTGTCTGTCATGGCGTTTGGTCCGAAAACTCAAGTTATCGCTTTTTCTCGGCCATTTCCGGATTGAGAGGGAGTCCGCGTATTGAGACAGGTCGGTCGGCAGGGCTTAGGAGTATGCATCTGGGTCGTTCATTCCGAATAGTGCCCTCTGAATTGCGCGTGCCAAACTTTTGCGCGTGCACCGCCATAGCTCTGCGCTGGCCGGCAAACTCGCACCCAGCCACAATCGGCATTCGTCCAGAATTCAACAGCTCAGGCAGCGGCGCGGTAATAGTAGTTCAGCATGCCGCCCAGCCGCTGGCGGCGCTGGACCTCACCGGCG
>JADGNT010000172.1 GCA_017883345.1 Candidatus Solibacter sp.
GTCCGCCGCGTCGGGGGCGAACACGATTACCAGATGGCCGGCGGTCACGCGGTCGCCGGGTTTGAGAATCAGTCGCGCCTTGAGGGGAATGTTGTTGACGAAGGTGCCGTTCTTGCTGCCCAGGTCCTGCACCGTCCAATCGTCGCCTTCGGGTTGGAACGCGAAGTGCTGGCGGGAGAGTCCGGCATCTTCGGGAAAGCAAAGCTCGGCGGCGCTGGAGCGGCCGATCGTCAGGCGCGCCCCGGTGAGTGGAACGGTTTTCATCTGCCCATCCGGACACTGGACGAGAAGTTCACGAGACATCGTTCGTTCCTCAGAATTGGCGATAAGCATTCATTATAGTGTGGGGCAGGCAATCCTGCCTGCGGACACGCTTTCCAGCGTGTCCAGACGCCGGCTGAAAGCCTGCGGCAGCCATGATTGGCTGCCCCACAGGGGCAACTTAGGCCATTAATTCCCGCCACAGGGCGCGGTAGTATTTCAGGAAGCGCTCGGGCTCTTTGCTTTCGGCGGCTTCGCACAGCGTCCAGCGGTCGTAGCCGCTCTTTTTCATCAGGCCGAACAGCTCCTTGTAGGGATAGTTGCTGGCCAGTTCGGTGATGTGGCAGCTCTTCAGCCAGGGACGCAGAAGGTCGAAGCTGGGTTTGACGCTGCCGTTCACCACGTCGGTGGGATTGGAATTCCAGCACAGCCCGACGTTCTTGTGATTGGTGGCGCGCATGATTTCGGCGGCGACGGTGGGCACCTGGGTTTCCGCTCCATGGACTTCCAGCCAGATCTCCACGCCGTGCACGTAGCCGTGATCGCCGACTTCGCGCAGGCCCGCCGCGATGTTCCGGATGGTGGTCTCCTTGTCCACGCCCTTGGCCAGCCCGTTGGGCCGCACCTTGACGCCGAGGGCGCCCGTGTCGTGCGCGAGGCCGATGAACTCCTTGGCCAGATCGATCTGCCTCTTGCGCTCGGCAGCGTCGGCGGACTGGAACTCGCAAGTGGTGCCGAAGCTGAGCAACCGCACCTTGCTGTGCTCGAAGCGATCCTTCACCTTGGCGCGTTCGGCGTCGGAGAGCGCGGGCTCGACTCCATGTTTGTGGCCGGTGCGAAGTTCGACGGCATCGAATCCGGCGGCCTCCAGGGTCCGGATGACGGTTTCCAGATCCATATTGTTGAGGACGTTATAGGTGACGGCGCCTAGCACCATGCGCCTATTCTAACGCCGGAACTCGATCAGTTCGTGAAAATATCGCGGCGCATCGCGCCGGCGCATGGGGGGGCCCATGGGGGTGCCCATTATGACGCGCTCGAGCGGCGTGTAGGGCTCGTACTGGTGAACGGTTTCCGCCATCCGAGCGCCCAGTTGGGCTTGGAATTGGGCGTTGAGTCCGGCGGGCGAGACGTCATGGGTATTGCGCAGGAACCAGACCGTGCGAATCCGCGGGTCGGCCAGCAAACGGGTCAATGCGGCTGGGGTTTCGGGCAGGCTGGTCTGCAACAAGGAGCGTTGCCCGTCGAGCGCGTAGAGCAGGGCGATGGGATCGGAATTGGTGGAGTCCACCAGGATCGCGGAATCCCCGGCACCGGAATCGCGCAGAATCCGGCCGGCGATCTCCAGGATAGGCATTGGGTACTGTTTGTTGCGAAAGCCGGTCTTATGGAAGTAGCACCAGATGCCCGACAGCGAAACCAGGAGCATGGCGGCGACCGCCGGGTTGCCCCAGCGCCGCCAAACGCCGGCTCCGCGGGCGGCGGCTCCTTGGGAGGATCCTTGGGCGGCTCCGCGGGCGATCAGCAGCAGGAAAAACGGCAGCACGAAGAGCATCCGCGCGGGCACGAACGGGTAGGAGACCCAGTGCGCCACGCCGATGAAACCGATGGCAGACAGCGCCGCGGCCATCCACGCCAGTTCGGGAGTTCGCCGCGCACCCTGCCAGGCGACCGCGGCCAGCAACGGCAGCAGCAAGGCGCCGAGGACGAGTACGGCATCCGGAACGGCTTCGCCCATCACGAACGACATGGACCAATAGGCGAACTTCACCGGCAGTTCCAACACGCGGGATCCGGTCAACGTATAGCTGCGGCCGTTGCTGCCCCAGGAGGCCAGGGAAGCGGCCAGCCGCCAGATCCAGGGCAGGTAGCCGATGGCAATGGCGCCATCGATGGCGAGCGCCGCGCGCCACCGGCGGCGATAGAACAGCATCAGGGTCGCGGTAGCGATGAGGGCGATGCCGGCCACGTAATGCGTGTAGAGGGCGCCCAGCAGCGCCAGCGCCAGCAGCGCCGCTTTCCGCCAGGTGGATTGGGCGGCGACTTGCGACAGCAGGGCGGCGGCGACGATGGCGAACAGCGCCTGCAAGCTGTAGGAGCGGCACATGCGCGCGTACAGCAGCAGGCAGGGCGAAAGCGTCCAAAGAGCCAGCAGGGTGAGCCTGGTGCGCTCCTCAAATCGCGCCCCCCAGAATTGATCCAGCGCCACCGTTCCGAGCAGCGCGAAGAGCACCGAGATGAGGCGCGCTTGCACCGCCCAGTCGATTCCTAACGGCATTTTTTGCCAATAGAATAGCAGCAAATAATAAAGTGGTGGATGAACATCGTGGGCGGCAAACTGGATGAGATTGTGGAGCGTTCCGCGCACGGCCAACAGCGTGCCCGCCTCGTCGCCCCAAGGCGAGAGCTCTGCCAGATTCCAGCAGTAGAGCAGCGCCTGGAGCGGCAGGAACGCGGCCAGGGGGTGCCTGCGCAACCAGGCCGTCACGGTAGGGCGTCGATCAGCCGGTCGATCTCCTGCGGACTGATATAGAAGTGGGGGGAGGTGCGCACCCACCCGGCGCGCGCCGCGGTGACGATCTTCTGCCGGCGGAGAAGGCGCACCGTCTCCGTGGCTTCCATGCCGGGCTTGCGGAAGGTCACGATGCCGGCGGCGTTTTGGGGGGTGCGATGGAGGAAGAGTTCGTATCCCTTGGCTTGGACGCCGGCGGCAATCTGGTCGCCGAGATTTTGGACAACGGGAGCGATTTCTCCCGGCCCTACCTCAAGTAAAAACTCAATTGAAGCTTTTAATCCAAAGCATCCAATGGTATTTAGCGTTCCGCACTCATACCGGCCAGCATCCGGCCGCAGGGTCATATCGCGAGAGCCGTAGTCGTTGTAGCCGGCCACGTTGGTCCAACCGAATTCGCTCGGGTCCACGCGGTCCTGAAGAGCCTGATTTATGTAGAGGATAGCGCAGCCTTCGGGGCCCAGCAGCCACTTGTGCCCGTCGGCGGCCAGAGCGTCGATGTGGCAGGCCCGGACGTCGAGCGGAAATGCGCCGAGTCCCTGAATCGCATCTACGAAATAAATGCAATGGTTACGTTGACAAATCTCACCGATCTCTTGAATCGGTGCGCGGTATCCGCTGAGGAATTGCACGAAGCTGATGGCTAGCAATCGGGCGCCGCGGCAGGCTTGGTCGATCTTGTCCAGGGAATCGTAGATGGAGAGCCACGTAACCTCGATCCCCTTTGCCTCCAGGCGTTTCCATGGGTACAGGTTGGCCGGAAACTCTTCCAGGAAACCCACCATGCGGTCGCCGGGCTGCCAATCCAGGCCGAGGGCGAGGGTGGCGATGCCTTCGGAGGTATTCTTGAGCAGCGCGATTTCGCCGGGTTCGGCATTCACCAGGCGGGCGGCGGCCACGCGGAGGCCATGGTAGACGGCCAGCCACTCGTCATAGTGGAGGCTGCCGTAGTGCAGGCAATCGTCGGCCAGGTGCTTGAGGGCCTCGGCGCAGCGCCTGGGCAGCGGCGCGACGGCCGCGTGATTCAAATAAACCAGGTTCTCGCGGACCGGGAACTGGTCGGCGTAGCGCTGCCAGAGAGGTAGTTCCGCGACGGAACTTTTTACAATTTCACGACCCATTCCTTATACAATACGTTAAGAATGGCCTTAAGGAGTAGGCGATGAGATTTCGGTGCGCGCTGGCCTGCCTGCTGGCGGTGGTGGCTAGTCGCGGGTTCGCCCAGGATTCCGGCCGGAAGAAGAAGGACGACCCGGCACAGATCGGCAACCGGGATGTAGGCAAGGGCGTCAACCTCTACTCGCTGGAAAAAGAGATGGCGCTGGGCAAGCAACTGGCGGAGGAAGTCCGGCGGCAGGCCAAGGTGGTGGAAGACCCGTTGATCTCCGAATACATCAACCGGATCGGCCAAAATCTGGTTCGCAGCTCCGATGCCAAGGTGCCGTTCACCTTTCAGGTGATCGCAGGCGATTCGCCGAATGCCTTCGCGCTCCCGGGCGGGTATGTCTTCGTCTACACGGCGCTCCTCAAGATCGCCGACGAAGAGGATGAACTGGCGGCGGCGATGGCCCACGAGATCGCGCATGTGGCGGCCCGCCACATGACCAAACAGGCGACGAAATCCCAGATCGTCAACCTGGCGGGAGTCCCCGTGGGAGTGATTCTGGGGGGCGGCATGGGCGGCGCGGTCATCCGGCAGGGCGCCAACTTCGGTATCCCCGCGGTGTTCCTGCGCTTCACGCGCCAGGACGAGTCGGAAGCGGATTACCTGGGCGTGCAGTATCTGTACGCCGCCGGCTACGATCCCAACGGCGCCATCAGCATCTTCGAGAAGCTGGAGTCGCTGGAGAAGAAGCGGCCCGGGACGGTGGCCCGCATCTTCTCCACGCATCCGATGGATGCCGCGCGCATCCAGAAGACCGAGCAGGAGATCGGCCGCATTCTGCCGGCGAAGGCTGAGTACGTGGTCAACACGTCCGAATACACCGCGATCCGGCAGCGGATGATCTCCCTGGAGGCGCGGCAGAAGGCGGCCGAGGATGGACGCCCGCAACTGCGTACGCGGCAGGACGCGGAGGAGCCGACGGTGCGGCGCCGGGACTTGATCGAATAGGCCGGTTGAGGACCAGTCTTCACCGCGGAGGCAGCGACGTTGCGAGGCTGGACGACAAAGCGTCATGACGTTATAATGGCGTCATGGCACAGCTCAAGCGCGCCACCGTCTATTTTGAACCGAGTTTGCACAAAGCCCTCCGCGTAAAGGCGGCCCACACCGACTATAGTCTTTCTGCGTTGGTGAATGAGGCCGTCCGGCGGACGCTCGCCGAAGACGCTGAAGATCTGGACAGTTTTGAACATCGGGCGAAGGAGCCCTCCTTGTCGTTCGAGGAAGTACTGAAGGACATGAAGCGGCGTGGCAAGCTATAGCCTTCTGATCAAGGCCTCGGCGGTGAAAGAGTTGGAAGCTACGCCGAAGAGGGAGCGGGAGCGCCTCGCCGCGAGGATTAGGAGCCTCACCACCACTCCACGTCCTCCCGGCTCGGAAAAGCTCTCTGGCGAAGCAAAGTATCGTATCCGCCAAGGCAACTACCGAATCCTGTACCTGATCGAAGACGCCATCTCGACGGTCACGGTCGTAAAGATCGGCCATCGCCGGGACGTCTACCGAAATTGAGGGAGTATGCGGCTCGATCACGGCTCACGTGAAGCTTCCCAAATCACACACCCATAAGGATTTAGAGCTTTCGTCGGAAGCATCAGGCCGAAGTTTGACCGCTGCCACAAACAGGAAGGGGCTGCCGGCAGCGCGCGAGCGAATCGATGATCCCGTTCGAACTCGACCGCGCGGTGGTATTCTCGCAAGCATGTGGCGACCACTCCTGCTGCTTGCATGCGCCGCGGCGGCGTGCGCAACCGGCGACTACTTTCAGATCAGAATTGTGGACGAACAGACCGGCCGCGGCGTACCACTAGTGGAATTGCGCACCACCAACAAGATCTCCTGTTGGACCGACAGCAACGGCATCGTGGCCTGGAACGAGCCCGGCCTCATGGACCGCAGTGTCTACTTTTCGGTACAAAGCCCGGGCTACACGTTCCCGGGCGGCGGCAAGACTCT
Source organism: Candidatus Solibacter sp. (assembly GCA_017883345.1). Lineage (GTDB taxonomy): Bacteria > Acidobacteriota > Terriglobia > Bryobacterales > Bryobacteraceae > Solibacter. The sequence continues at coordinate 5,892 of JADGNT010000172.1, forward strand.
GAAGGCCGTGCGCGGCGGCAGTGTCGAGCTTAGGATCAAGCGCCTAAACGTCGCCGAACGACTCTATCGCGTAACGGGCCAGGGAATCTATGGCGACAGCCTCCTCACGGGCTACCCCGTCCCCATCCGTGCCCCCGCACTGAACGGCATGGTGATGGGGCAGGACACCGTCCGCGCGGCCATCTACCGCGGAAACATCTTCTGGTTGTGGGGCGATACCGACCGGCCCAACGGACCGCTAGGCAACTTCAACACCACCGCCGCCACCTCGGAACTGCCGGGCCAGGGAGGGCTCGACCCCGCCCTGGGCGTGGATCTCTCCTATTTCACCGGTCCGGAAGGCTTCGTCAAGCAGATGATCCCGTGGACAAAGCGCATGACCTGGATGCATTCCCTCATGGTGCTGCGCGACCCCGCGGGCAAGGAACGGCTGGTCTCCTACTATGAAGTAATGCGCGGGCTCGGCGATCCCGAGCGCGCCGGTCTCGCCGTGTTCAATGACGAGAAACGCGAGTTCGATCCGCTGGTGGAGTTCCCCGAAGTCCCCAAGTTCTCCATCGATGGCAACGCTTCTCCGGTGCGCGCCGGTGGCCGCAATTATTTCTACTTCAAGGGGCTGTGGCCCGGCGGCGCGGTGCGGGTTCCCGCCGAGTGGAAGGCAGTGCAGGACCTCGGCTCGTACGAGATCTTCGAGGCCGAAGGCGAGAACTGCGTGTGGAAGCGCGGCGCCGTTCCGGGAAAGCCCGCCGCGCCCACCCACTTTACGGATGTGCAGACCGGCGAAAACATCCCAGTGCACTGCGACGCCATCGCGTGGAACGAGTACCGCCAGCGTTGGATCGCCACGCTCGAGCGCGACCCCGGCGAGGTTTGGTACGCCGAAGCCGACTCCCCCACAGGCCCCGTGGTATACGCCGCGCGTGTGGCGGTGCACGGCAAGTACACCTTCTATTGGCCGGCGCCGCACCCCTTCTTCGACCAAGACCGTGGCCGCCTGGTCTACTTCGAAGGCACCTACACCAGCGCCTTTTCCGGCAACCCGGTGATCACGCCGCGCTACGACTACAACCAGATCATGTACCGCGTGGCGCTCGACGACCCGCGCCTGTTCCTCCCCGCACCGGTCTACCGCCTGCGGGACGGCCGCTACCTGATGCGGGAAGGCGTGGCCGCCGCGCACGCGTGGAACCAAGTGGAGGCAGTCCCGTTCTTCGCCCTCGCACCGGACCGCCGCCGCGCGGGCACCGTGCCGGTGGCGGGCGTGTTCTACGCAGTGCCGCTGGTTGGGCAGGCGCCACCCGAATCCGCTGCCGGCGAGTGGAACTGCACAACGAACGACAACATGCACTTCTCCCTGGCCATCGCCGCGCGCGACGGGAGCATTCGCCTCGACATCCTGGGAGAGCAGTTCACCAGCGGTACTTACCGCGACGGCGCCCTGCGCGCCGAAGTCGCGCTCGACGGCGTCACCTACCACATCACCGGCAGCTACCGCGACGGCAAACTAACCGGCGGGTGGAAAGAGGACGGCGGCGGTACGTTTACGTGTACCCGCCCCGCCACGGAAGCCTGGCGCGATTCGCGCGCGCTCGTGCCGCTCTACTTCTACGACGGCAAGTACACCACCGAGCCGAAGCCCGGCGCACCACCCATCGCCCGCGTGTGGCGCAATCCCGCCGTCACACTCGCGCTCGACCGGGAGGCCGCGGCGGGAGATCGCTGAAGCAATTGGCGAAGGCTCGACGAAGTCAACGCTCAACGCATCGAGATATTCGAGGACTGTCGAAGAACGCCGACCGACCACACGGATTCGCAGGCCAGTTGGTATCCGTGGTGATGACTCTAACCGCGGATCCGACCGCCCCATCACCGGCACGATCACCCTGGCGGCGATGCCGCATGATCCAGTTGGCAGCCTCCGGGGAAAAAATCTCTTTATATAAGGGGACCCTAAAATGTCTTCCCAACGGACGCATTTCAAAAAGGGGGGTAGCTTCCGGGCGTGCGCGCGAAAAGCACGCTAGTGGCCAATGTGAAAGCTAGCTTGCCAGCCGGCCGGAGGCCGGCCCTGGAGTTTCTACATTTTTTGGGGCAGGTGACAGATTGAGATGTGGGGCAGGTTGTCAACCTGCGGCCGATTGTCAATCGGCCTGGCGCTGGACCATGGAAACTCTTCCGGTGTTCCGGCCAGCCCGGCCGTTACCGGGTTCCTCTCGATGTAATGAACAATGCGCTCAAACTCCGTATCGTTGCGAACCAGCCGATCATAGCTCTCATCCTGCCAGAATGGCTGGCCAGTGAGTCCCAGCATTCGGTTGCCCTCCCTGGCAGTGAATCTCTTGAGCGATTGCATCACCTTGGAAACTGCCTCCAGTGGAGTCATCAGGAGATGAACATGGTTCGGCATAACGACAAACGAATGGAGCTGATAGGTCCGTTGGTCCCGATAGTGAATGGCATCCATCACCATCTTCGCGATCTCGGGCATGCGCAGGAAGAGCGGGCCGTTACAGGCGGTGTCGAGGACACGGTCCATGGCCAGGAATGCTCGTCCGGAGGCGATTGCCGCGGGAAAGCTGCGGCTCTGCGGGAGGCTGCCATGCAGGCGCCATGTGAGGAAGGTAGCTTGGCCGACAGAATGATAGTGTGGCAGTCGGCGGCGGCGGAAGGTGGTCACGAAAAGAATGTGGGTATTTGGCGGCAAGATTCTCTCAAACGTCGGCAGGCCGATTGCCAAT
>JADGNT010000173.1 GCA_017883345.1 Candidatus Solibacter sp.
CTGGGTCCGCCCGTCAAACTTTTCTTGGATTCCGGTAGCGGCAGGCTTCAGGAACCACGCAAGAATAAACTCACAGCGCCGACGTGGCGTGGACTCTCAGTCTGCCGCGTCCCGACTCATCGGGACGCGCTTTGGTGCACGTGCGGCAGGCGTCCCGATGAGTCGGGACGCGGCAGGCACGAGTGCCTGCGCCACGGGGCCAAGTAGCCAAATGTGAAGTTATTCTTGCGTGGTCCCTTAGCCGCGCGCCGGGAGCATTGTGGTCCCGGGGGCGGCTGGAGGGTTCAGCCGGCACCGGGGCCTTCCTAAGAGGGTCAAGCTCGTCACTGGACGTCGCTGACTTTGCCGTCGACGAAGATGACCTTCATGTCTTTATAGTAGTAGGTCTTCTTTTGACCCAGATCGGCGATCCGAACAGGGTTGCCCATGCGAGCGACTACGTCTGCAATGCTCTGGCCCATCTCGATGGTGACTGGCCCGGCGGAAGTTGGCGGGGCTGCAATTGGCCCGGCTTGTCCGAGCACATCCTGCTCCTGCCGGTCGGCCTCCTGTGCCTGCTGTCTCAGCTCATTGGCGGCGTTCGGCTCGGCGGGCGGTAGATCGGCCGCATAGGGCGCCGCCGTCTGCGACCGCATCGCGACCTCGATGGTTGGCAATCCTCCCTGTCCCTGGCGGGTCTGCAACTCACCCAACCCCTGATCCACCGTCTCGCGCATGTGATTCTGCATCTCCTGCAAATCGGCGAGCTGGACAGGGATGAGGTTGCCGGGTTGGCAATCCTGGCCCTTGCTGGCCAGCACTTGCACATTGGCGAAGCTCGGGTCAGCCGACGGTGATGGGTTGAGTTGCAGGACATCTCCGTGGGTAAGGGCGCATTCCTGGCTCCCGGTGTTCGCGATCAGGCTGCTGGAGACCACAAAAACGTGTGGATTGTTGTCCGCGAGAATCGGCGGCGCTCCGTTCGACGCGGGCATCACATTCTGCGCGGCGTTCTGGCTATCGACGCTCTCTTGCGCGAGCTGGCGCTGGACCTCACCTGCGATCAGGTCCTTGACCTGCGGGCTGAGGGCGACTTGCCCGGATGGATCGTAACCGCCTTGAGCCGCACCGGCGGCATCCATGCGCTCCTGGTAGCCTTCCTGCAACGAATTGGCTAACAGATAATCCGTCAGCCAATAATTAGGGCCGGCATAGGAAGGATATGGACTGAAGTAGCCGGCATAGAACCCGGCCCACGGGCTCCCCGCGAAGCCAAAGTTATAGTAGACTGGCGCGCCCCATGGACTATATCCCCACGCGTAAAACCGTGGCGAATAGAAGCGTACCGGAGTATACACGTTATAAGTGATCCCCCGGTAGACTGACGCTCGGTAGAATCGAGGATAGGCAGCCCCGTGAACGTAGTACGTCCGCTCGACGAATGCATGCCCGCGGACCGTGATCGGCCGCTGCATATAACCATGGCCGGCGGCATTGGTCACGATCACTCTGCCGCCCGGTCGCGCCACTTCAATACGCCGGGCGCCGCTGGGAGCGTGGACAATCGTGGCGCCAGGGGTGTGAACAACCGTGGGACGGCCCGACGCACCGAAGCGCGCACCGGTACCGTTGGAGCCGTGGAACTCGGGGCGGGGACCAGGCCGATTCGCATCAGCCGGTCTGCCAGGCTGGTTCCCGACATTCGGTCTGCCGGGTTGGTTCCCCATCGGCGGCTGGCCAGGCTGGTGCGCGGCCGGGTTGCCGGGCTGGTTTCCAAACGTTCTGCCGGGCGGGTTCACGCCAGCCGGTCTGCCAGGCTGGTTCGCATCAGGCGGTCTGCCAGGCTGGTTCACGCCAGCCGGTCTGCCAGGCTGGTTCGCATCAGGCGGTCTGCCAGGCTGGTTCACGCCAGCCGGTCTGCCAGGCTGGTTCGTCGGTGTACCTCTGCCGGGGTTAGCGGGCGCAGAAGTTGGGGCTGGACGGCTCGCAGGCGGAGCCGAATGAGCCGCCGGTGCTGGCGCTGGGGCGCTCTTAGCTGGCGGAGGCGGGCTTGGCTTCGTGGTCCTGTCCTTGTCTTTCTGCGCGTAGGCGATGCCGGATGACGCAAAGAGCAGGGCGGCCAGGGCCATGGCGAACCATCCGGAAAAAGCGCGTTTGGAACTTCCATCGTTGTTCATGAGATTTCTCCATCTGCTGACACTTGGGTTCCTAAAGAGCCATCGAAGACGGCTCACTGGTTCACCGTCGTGAGGCGGTACTGCGCCGTCAGTTGTTGCGCGATAGCAGAATTGGACGCCTGATTTTTGTCTGCGGCAAACAAAGACGTTCCAAATATTTCCGCAAAAAGAGTTGCAGCGATCAACATCAGTTTAATGAGTTTAATATTCTTTCTTCCGTTTTTGGGCAACGCCCACACGGGCAGCCGCACTCGACGGTCGCGCGTCACTGAACATATACCACTTGCCACCCTTCGCCACAAGCGTCCCTCCGGCCCGGAAACCGTCAACCGATTTTTCCGTTCACATACTGGATAGCGCAGAATTCCGGCGGAAATGCTCATCGGGTCGCATGATCGACGTAAACTGCTTCGCTCAGCATGCTCGCCACGAGTTCGCCGGCATCTGAGACCGGTTCGATTCACCGGAAATATATCGTTCAATCCGCCGGGGCAGTGCGGCAGCCCAGACGATCAAAGCCTGCCTATGTCTTCCGCCGGGATTCCTTTCTCTTTCGCATGGCTATATACTGTTGCCAAGTGATTAAGGGCCAACAGCAGAAGGCGGCGGCGAGCCCCCCATCGCAACTCACCCTGCTGCTGAATCGCATGCAGCACGGGGACCCGGATGCCGCCGAACAAGCTTGGAGCGGTTGGAGCCGCGGGCGGCGCGAGTGGTGGAGATGCGATATTTCGGCGGTTATACGGATCGCGAAATGGCTGCGGCTCTGGGTGTCTCCGCCATCACCGTGCGCCGGGACTGGGAGTATGCGCGTTCCTGGCTGTTCAGCAGGATGCGCCCGGCTAAAAAGACATGATTCGTTCAGATCGGCAACAACGTGGCTATTGAGATGTCTCCGGAACGCCATAGTTTAGCGCGCCGGATCTTTGAAGAGGCGCTCGAGCGTCCGGAGGCCCAGAGATCGGCGTTTCTCGCGGCCGCCTGCCAAGGCGACCCGGAGATCGCGCAGGAGGTGAGGCGCCTCGTCGAGGCGAGCCACGAGGCGCACTCCTTTCTTGAGGATGATACGCATCCCTCGTTGAGGTTCGGCCGATACGTGGTCTCTCGCGAGTTGGGCCGTGGAGGAATGGGCATCGTCTACGAAGCCACCGACCCTCAGATCGGCCGCCGCCTGGCCATTAAGATCATTAACTTCCAGGCCTTCACCACCGTCGAGGAATCCGCCGTACTGCGGGAACGCCTGTTTCGCGAGGCACGCTCGGCCGGCGCGCTATCCCACCCTGGAATCGTGGTGATTTATGACGTGGGCGAAGACAATCAGATGGCCTACATCGCCATGGAGCTCGTGGACGGACCATCGCTGCACCAGGTCCTGGCATCGGGACGGCGGCTGGATCCTGCCGAGACACTCGATTTCATGCGACAGGCGGCCGCGGCACTCGATCATGCTCATCAATACGGAATCGTGCATCGCGATATCAAGCCGGCGAATATCATGCTTCATCAGAAGACCCAGGTGAAGATCGCCGACTTCGGTATCGCCAAGATTACTTTTGAACCGAAGTACACAATGACCGGCACATCAATGGGCACTCCCGACTACATGTCGCCGGAGCAGATCGAGGCGCAACCAACCGACGGGAGGTCGGACCAGTTTTCGCTGGCCGTGGTGGCATACGAGCTTTTGACGGGAGTCACGCCATTTCACGGAGGATCCTTTGCGGCCATCCTGCACCGGATTGTTGCCGGACCGCGCCCGTCGGCATCTACGGCCAACCCGGCACTGCCGGTTGGCGTAGACGAAGTTCTGCGGCGCGGGATGGCGCAACTTCCGGCGGAACGTTACGCCACATGCGCGGAGTTTGTCCAGGCGCTGGAAGATTCCGTGCAGCGTGCGCAAAAGGCGGCCGTCCCGGTCCCACCGCGGCGCGACAAGCGCTTGCGTTACCTTCTGGCGGGGGTGTTTGCTCTGGTTGTGGTTTTGGCCGGCGCGGTTTACCGCCTTTCGTATGTCCGGAAGAGTTCCACCGTGCCGCAGCCGCCGAAGGTTCTGGCTGGCGGAACCAGCCAACCGTCCGTTCCAATGCCGGCGGTGCTACCCGCTCCGGAAACCGCTGGCAGCGGCCAGCCCACGAACAGTCCGGCTCCAACCGCGGGAGCGTCCCCGGCCCCCCGCAATCCGGCCCCGAGCAATCCGACCCCCGCCGATGTGCCGCCGCCTGCCGTAACTCACCCGGCTGCAAAGACCGCGCCAACGATTCCGGCGAACGTGCAGGGCGGGCGCGTGCCAGTCGCTGGCGTGGACTCAGGCTCTTCGGCACAGCCGGTGCCCAAGCCCGTGGACGCGCAATCGCCACCCGGCGGCTTGCCAGCCCCCCAACCCGTCGATACCGTGCGCGGGCTATACAATGCCGCCGAGGCGGGCAACACGGCAGCCATGGATAGGCTGGGGCAAATGTACGAGCACGGCAGCGGCGGCCTTCCGCGCGATGCGACAGAGGCGTTCCGCTGGTATAGCAAAGCCGCCGCCGCCGGCCAAGCGTCGGCGCTGTACCACCTTGGCACAGTTTACGAGGCTGGCATCGCGACCCCGAGGAACCTCAACGAGGCTACCCGGCTCTACCAGAAAGCTGCCGCGGCCGGCAGTCGCGACGCCCAGGCCCGCTTGGCCCAACTGCCGGCGGCGGCTGTTCGGCCGGCGCCGAAAACACCATCCACCATTGCACCTATCCCGCCTGGGACTATCTCGGTCCACGTGCCCGCCAATATGCCATGGACGGACACCGGGATCAACCTCCGTGCGGGCGATAGCGTGGCGGTAACAGCCTCGGGATTGATTGCCGTCGCGGCTGATGGGCGGATTCCCCCGAAGGCTCCCGGCGGCTTTGCCCCGGACTGCGCGGCGGCCGCCTCCATTTACGGTGGGCGATTCGGAATCTTTCCTGCCTCTCAGCTTCCGTGCTGGTCGTTGATCGGCCGAATCGGCGGGAACGGAATGGTCTTTGAGGTTGGCGCGAGAGGAACCTTTCAGGCGAGATCAAGCGGCGTGCTGCTCCTCGGAATCAACGACGATAGCTTTGCCAATAACTCTGGCTTCTGGACGGCAATGGTAACGGTGCAAAGGGCCCGATAGCGGCTCCTCCGCAAACCCGTAAAACACGCGTTGCGCGGCGGGGCCACAAGGCGGCCAGCGGGCCAACGATCTCACCGGGCAATCAGCCACTGTCTCTGTACGCGGGTCACCATGACCGGCACTGCAATACGAACGTCTCCTGCGACGCCTCGCAACGCCGGCCCGCCTTCGCGGTCCACCACCGCGACCAGGCGGCCGCCGGCCTGTACCGCCAACTCGATCCGCCCGTCGTCCAGCGGCTCCATCCGCCGAACCGGCTGCTCCCAAAACGCGGCGAAGAACTGCTCCATGGCGGCCGACGCGTCTGCCGCCGTCAGCCCCAACGCACGAGCCATTTCTTCATTCTTCAGGGCGAATATTTCGTTCACCGCAGCGGCATCGGCCGTCTCCAAGGCCGCGCGGAGCCGATCGAGCAGACTCAGGATTGCCGCGCGATCCGCGGTATTCGGCGCCAGCCGAGGCGCGGCCTCCCACCGCCAGCGCCCGAACGCCTCGCCCACTCGCACCGGCGCCCGCCATGTCGCGGGCAGCGGGCCCCGATCGCTCTTCCACTCCATCTCCGCCAGCACGCTCTGCGCCTCCTCGCCCATACGGCCCCGAATCACCCGGACCCGCAAAGAAGGCTGTCCCGCGTTTTCCCGCTGCTCCGGCGGAATCTCGGCGGCGCGAAAAACCAGGACGGCTTCGTTCTCGCCCTCAACCACATACGGATTGAGCTTCGTCTGCGCAATTCTCCCGGCGCCGGACGGGTTCGCATACACCGCAACTTCGTTCCATCGCGCGCGCACCCCCACCCCCACGCTACGGATTTCGAGAACGAATAACGCTTCCGTATCCATAACCATCCTTCAACTTATTGCCTTCCGGCCCTCGAAAAGGTCGATGATATCGATGTCGCGACTGCCTATGTCGCGGCGGTCCCAGAACGTTACATCGTGATCGAAAGTGAAAAGATCCCATAATGCACTCACTTCCACTTCACCCGTCGCCCTGTCCCAGTAAGCCTCTATTTCCAGTTTGGGCCTCCGGTCGTCTATCTTCGGATTGATCTCCAGATCCACGCCTGTACAAACCGAGACCTCCACTTTGAGCAGACCTTTATGCATCAGGCTCAATCGCGCACCGATTCTGGCTTCGATCTTACCCGTAATCCCGCCGCTGACGGAAGTGCGGTCCGGAGTCTGCTGCCCCCAGGAAAGTGCGGCGTCGATCTCCCCGCTGAGATCGAGAAAGAGGCATAGGTTGCCGATTTTGTTGAGTACCGGCGGAACAAAATTGAGAGGGAATTCAACCTGGATTCTAATCAACGGATCGAGGTTTGCCGAGATCTGGAATTGCCAGAAGGCGCGATAGTCGGTGTACTCTTGCCAACTCGCCGATACTTCGATCGTGCCGCAGGGACCTTCAACCGGATCCGGCGGATCGTCGCTGACAAACTCGAGCCCTACGTTCAGCACATCCTTGATATTCTTTATTACATCCTCGAACGTGCTGAAATCTTCTTTGAACGTGAACTGGTCCGCCGGAAATGCCTGGATCGCGAACGAGCGGCTCTCGCCTGCGCAGCTTGCCACCTCCACGTAATAGTCCTGCGGCACTTCCCATGCCGCCCACAGTTTTCCGGAGTTCCAGTTGACCGCCAGGAAAGAGGTGTCCGGCCCCTTAAGCTGGCCGGACCGGGTTCCGCTAACCGTCCATTCGGGATGACGGCCGCAGGTCCCGCCGATCTCGGCGTGCAGCGCGATGCGATCGCCCACACCCGATGGCACCACTTGCAGCAGGCCATCTACGGACGGTTTCCTGCCGTGCGCGCAGGTCGCCACCGCGGATTTCAGCAGGCAAGCGATCTTCTTGGCCGCGACCGGCAGCGCCGCCAGCGGCACCTGCGCGCGCGGAACTGTGGTTGCCGGCTGTATGGCATGTTGCGCCAGAGACTGCTGCGGTTTGGACGGCAGCGGCTTGGAGGCCGGAGTTGGCACGATTGCCTGCCGCCCTCCGGTAGCCGCCGCATCCGCAGCCCCCGCCGGCTGCGAATGGGACGATGTTGCCGAACCGCCGTCCGACCGGATCGAACCTCCACCGGCCGCGTGATCCCGCTCCGCAACGGCAGCGTACCGGTAGTAAATGAGGCTGCGCAGATCGTAAGGGCCGACGCCGCGATAGAACGGAGAATCCCGCGTGAACCACATCGCGCGCGCAGTAGAAACCACCACTACGGGCTGTGAGCCGGAGGCGAAAGCTTCCACCCTGGAAATCCTCGTCCAGCGTCACGGCCGATGAAAAACATCATCGACCGATAACGGAAGCCCGCCCAGAGGCTTATTCATACACAGTGGGCCGATTCCACGCAGTTTACTTTAGCAGCGATTCGACGGCTGAGGCGTGACGGCTTCGACCAGTGGGGACGACCTACTCCCGCCCGGCGTAGAGTTCGTCGATGCTCTCGCGGAAGTTTTCCATGGCGCGGGTGCGGCGGACCTTCATGGTGGCGGTGAGTTCGCCATCCTCGATGGTGAAATCGCGGCCTAGGATGCGGTGCTTGCGCACCTGCTCGAAGGGGGCGAGCTGTTTGTTGATGCGGCCCACCGCCTTCTGGATTTCGGCAATCACGGGCGGCGCTTGCACCATCTCGGCCGAAGGGCGGCCTTTCCACGGCTCCATGCCTTTCAGCGATTCGGCGGCGGTGAGGTTGATGGTGAAAAGGGCCGTGAGATACGGGAGGCGGTCGCCGATCAGCAGCACCTGGCTGATCAGCGGCTCCATTTTGAAGAAACTTTCCACGCGTGAGGGATAGATCTTCTTACCCGTGGAAGACACGATCAGCTCTTTCTTGCGGCCCGTGATGAAGACGTAGCCCTCACTGTCCATGTGGCCGAGATCGCCGGTGTGCAGCCAGCCGTTGCGCAGCACTTCGGCGGTGGTGACGGGGTCGTTCAGGTAACCGGAAAAAAGACAGGGACTCTTGACCAGGATCTCGTTATCGTCGCTGAACGTGACCTCGACCCCAGCCAGCGGCTTGCCGATGCTGCCGGGCTTGGGGCGGTCCAGCGGGTTGAGCGAGACCACGCCGCCTTCGGTGAGGCCGTAGCCTTCGCTGATCGGCATGCCGATGGCTTCGTAAAACTCGCCGAGGTCTTTGCTGAGGGGGGCCGCTCCGCTGGCGGCGACACGCAGGCGGCCTCCGAAGCGGCCGCGCACTTTGCGGAAGAAGATGCGGTCGGCCAGGGCCAGCGGCAGGCGGATGCGCGCCGGCACCGGCTTGCCCTCGCGGCGGTACCGCGCGGCGGCCAGCCCCAGGCCGAGCGCGCCGTAGAAGGCTTTGCGGATGGCAGCCGG
>JADGNT010000174.1 GCA_017883345.1 Candidatus Solibacter sp.
TCGATTCCATTCGTGTGTCCAGGCGAGCCATCCTCGCCGCGCCTTCCGCCAGGATGAAATCCCGAAACACGCGGCCTCGGGAATTCGTAAACTAGAAAGACCTGCATGTTTCGATTTCTGCCTCTGGTTCTGAAGAACTGCTGGCGCAACCGCCGCCGCACGTTGCTGACTATCGCGAGCATCAGCGTCTCCATGTGCCTGCTGGGCGTGATGATCGCCACGTACCATGCCTTGTACCTGAGCGACGCCACGCCCGAACAGGCGCTGCGCCTGGTGACGCGCAACAAGATCTCGCTCACCCAACCGATGCCGGAATCCTACAAGAACCGCATTCAACAGATTCCCGGCGTGCGCCAGGTGATGATCTCGGGGTGGTTCGGCGGCACCTACAAGGATCCCAAGAACTTCTTCGGCCGATTCGCCGCCGATTCCGGCAAGGTCTTCACCATCTACCAGGAACTGAAGATTCCCGCCGACCAGCGAATCGCTTTCGAGCGCGACCGGACCGGCTGCGCGATCGGCCGCGACCTGGCCAACAAGTACAAGCTGAACCTCGGCGACCGCATGACGCTGGTGGGCGACATTTACCCGGGCAATTACGAATTCACCGTCCGCGGGATCTTTGACAGCCCGCGCTCTAGCGAGCTCATGTACTTCAGCCGCGAATACCTGGAGCAGACGCTGCCGGAGCGCCGCCGCGGCCAGGCTGGCGTGTTTACCACGCTGATCGATCAGCCCTCGTCCGCCGGCCGGATCGCCGCCGCCATCGACAATGAGTATCGCAATGCCACCGCGCAGACCAAGACCGAGAGCGAGCAGCAGTACTTGCTCGGCTTTGTGTCCCTGCTGGGCAACGTCAAAGTTTTCCTGATCGCGATTTCCGGCGCCGTCATGTTCACCATTCTGCTGGTCTCGGCCAACACCATGGCAATGTCGGTGCGCGAGCGCGTCCGTGAGGTCGGCGTCCTCAAGACGTTGGGCTTCACCGATGGCAACGTGCTCGGCATGATCCTGGGCGAGGCGATTGCCATTTCGCTGCTCGGCGGAACCCTCGGCTTCCTGCTTTCCACCGTGCTGGTGGGCGGAGTCAGGCACAGTCCGGCCGGACTCTTTCTGCCGCCGCTTCATCCCTTCGAGCCTTCGGTAGCCGTGGCCTGTATCGTAACCGCCTGTGTGATCGGTTTCGTCAGTTCCCTGGTTCCGGCGCTGGGCGCGTCGCGCACCCCGATTGTGGACGCGCTGCGCAGTACGGATTAACCAACCATGGCCATTCCCGTCACCTACAATCTGCGAAATCTGGTGGTGCGGAAGACCACCACCATCATGACCGCTCTCGGCATCGCGCTCACCGTGGCCGTGCTGCTGGCAGTGCTGGCGCTGGTCGACGGCTTGCGCACCACGCTGGCCTCTTCGGGCGACCCGCTGCGGATTATCGTCATGCGCAAGGGGAGCGACTCGGAAATCGTCAGCAACTTTACGCGCACGCAGTTTCAGGACCTGAAGTTCAAACCGGGCATCGCCACCGGCGCCAAGGGCCAACCGCTGGCCTCGCTCGAAGTCATCACGGTGATCAATCTTTCCAGCACCGAAACCGGCGAAGGCACCAACGTGACGGTGCGCGGACTCGAAGCCGCCGGTCTGGAGATGCGGCACAGCGTGAAGATGGCGAGCGGCCGCTGGTTCCAGGAGGGCAAGCGCGAACTGGTGGCGGGCAAGACCGCGGCGGAGCGCTATCCCGAGGTTCAGATCGGGCGCAAGGTCCGGTTCGGCCGCGGCGATTGGGAAATCGTCGGCATCATGGATGCCGGCCGCGGGGCGCAGGCCAGCGAGCTTTGGGGCGATGTGAATCAGGTGGGGAGCGACCTGCAGCGTCTCGAAGTGCTGAGTTCGGCGCTGGTGCGCGCCACCGACGCGGTGACCGCCAAGGCGCTGGCCAACGATATCAACAACGATCAGCGCTTGAACATGAACGCGGTCTCGGAGGAGGAATACTACGCCGCCCAGACGGCATCGGCGGCGCCCATCGAATACATCGGGATCTTTGTGGCCGTGATCATGGCGGTGGGCAGCGCCTTCGCCGCCATGAATACGATGTACGCGGCGGTGGCGCGGCGCGCGCGCGAAATCGGCACGCTGCGCGTTCTGGGCTTTTCCAAAGGCAGCATCCTGTTCAGCTTTTTTCTGGAATCCGTGCTGCTTTCCACTCTGGGCGGCGTGCTGGGGTGCCTGCTGGTGCTTCCTTTGAACGGAATCACCACGGGAATCGGCAATTCCAATTTCTCGGAGACGGCGTTCAATTTCCACGTGTCTCCCGAAATCATGCTGATCGGGATGGCGTTTGCCGTGATTCTGGGCGCGGCTGGAGGACTCTTTCCGGCCAGCAACGCCGCCAGAAAAGAAATCCTCACGGCCCTGCGGGAAATTTAACTATGGACGCGGAACTGAAGAATCTGCAAATCGATCGGACCAAGCGGCGCTCGGCGGAGCCCTCCAAATGGGCCACCCGCTGGATTATTGCCGGCGTGGTCATTTTGCTTCTGCTGGGCGGGTGGCGATTCGCCGCCGAAAAGTTTAATCCGGCGCCCCTGGTGGAAGTGCAGCGCGTGAAGTCGATCAGCGCGGGCAGCGCACCGCAGGGCGTGATTCTCAACGCGACGGGCTACATTGTCGCCGCGCACAAGATCGAGGTGGCTGCCAAGGTGATCGGCCGGGTCCTGTGGATTGGTGTCGATAAGGGCGATCGCGTCAAGGAGGGCCAGGTGATCGTCCGCCTGGAAGACGACGAGTATCAGGCCCAACTGACGCAGGCCAAGGGCCAACTGGCCAGTCTACAGGCCAATCTCGACAGGGCGACGAACGGGTCGCGTCCGGAAGAGATCGCCCAGGCGCTGGCCAACGTCAGAACGGCGCAGAGCGACCTGGACAACGCCCGGATCACGTTGAACCGCAACCAGCGGCTGCTCAAGGACGGAGTGGTCGCCCAGCAAGTCATAGACGACGCACAGGCGCGCTACGACAATGCGCTGCACCGCGTCGACTCCCTGCAAAAGTCCCTCGATCTGCTGAAGCTGGGACCGCGCAAGGAGGACATCGATTCGTTGCGCGGGCAGGTGGAGCAGGCGCGCGGCGCGCTCAATTACGCCCAGACCAACCTGGCCAACACCATCATCCGCGCGCCGGTGACGGGCACCATCCTGGAGCGCGCCGTGGAGAAGGGCGAGTTCGTCACCACCAGCTTCGTGGGCGATCGCGGCGCCAAGGGCTACGTGGTTTCCCTCGCCGATCTGAACGATCTGCAAGTGGAACTGGATATCGCGCAGAACGATTTCGCCAAGCTGCACGCCCAACAGCACGGCGCCGTGACCACCGACGCGTTCCCCGACCGCAAGTACGACGGCTTCATCAAGGAGATCTCGCCCGAGGCCAACCGCCAGAAGGCCACCGTGCAGATCAAGGTGAAGATCAGCCGGCCGGATGCGTATCTGCGGCCCGAAATGAACGCCAGCGTGGCGTTCGCCGCTGAAGAAAGACCGGCGGAGAAGGCGGCGAACCCGGGGAGTGCGGGGGATGCCGCGGCCAAGCCGGTGGTGATCGTACCGGCGGCGGCCCTGCGCGACGGGGCGGTCTTCGTGCTGCTGGATGGCAAGGCCCTGCGGCGCGCTGTGAAGACGGGCGCCACCAGCACTCAGGGCGTGCGCGTGGAGCAGGGACTGGTGGGCGGAGAGGACTTGATTACCAACCCGCCGCCCGGTCTGAAAGACGGAGATAAAGTGCGCCCGAAGGCGCCAACGTTATGAGCGAAGTCATCATTGAAACCCGCCACCTGACCAAGGAGTTTGTGCGCGACGAGTTCCACGTGATCGCGCTGAAGGACGTGAGCCTGGAGATCCACAAAGGCGAATTCGTGGCCCTGATGGGGCCGTCGGGATCGGGTAAATCGACGCTGCTGCACCTGGTCGCCGCCATGGATCGCCCCACCGGCGGGGAGATCCGCGTGCTCGGGCACAACCTGCGCGAGTTGAGCGACCGCCAGATCGCCCACTGGCGCAACGAGCATGTGGGCTTCATCTTCCAGCAGTTCAATTTGCTTCCGGTGTTGACGGCCATCGAGAACGTCGAGTTGCCGCTCAAGCTCACCAACCTGAAGAAGGCGGAGCGCATGGAGCACGCCTCGACGGCGCTGAAATTGGTCGGCCTGGGCGACCGCATGGGCCACTTCCCGCGACAGTTGTCCGGCGGCCAGGAGCAGCGCGTGGCGATTGCGCGCGCCATCGTGACCGACCCCGCCCTGATCCTGGCCGACGAACCCACCGGCAACCTGGATGCCGCGTCCGCGCTGGAAGTGCTGAGCGTCCTCTCCAAGCTGAACAAGGATTTCGGCAAGACCGTAGTGATGGTGACGCACGATCCGCACGCCGCCCAGTTCGCCACCAGGACCCATCATCTGGAAAAGGGAGAACTGCTGGAAACGGTGGCGTAGCGTAGCCTTCTAGGCTGCCATGACCCCATTCGTGGGGGCATGCTTCCTCCGCGCCTCCGCACCTCCTGCTAAAGTAGTCCGTCATGCGATGGCTGCTCCTGCTGGCCATGCTGCCGCTTCCGGCCGCCGGCCAATACACGCTCTACACGTGCATGGTGACGTCCAAGGATTACGTGGTGGGCGCCAAGCTCCCGCCCAGCGGTATCTTTTTGAAATCGGCGGCCGGGGAATGGCGGCACGCCGGCTACAACCATCCCTTCGTCAACGCGCTGGATTTCGACCCGGCCGACCCTGGCACGCTCTACGTCGCCGCGGGCAATGGCCTGATTCGCGTGCGCGAGCGGGGCGAGCGATGGAAGATTTTGACCGGCAGCGACGCGACCGAGTTGCTGGATGTTTCGGTGGACCGTCATGCCCCCGGCACCATCTACTTCAGCCACACGGCGGGCATTCGAGTCACCCGGGACCGCGGCGTCACCTGGCAGGACGCCGGCGCCGGACTGCACCGCAAATACACTCCGGCGATTCGCGTGGATTCCCGCCAGAGCGGATTTCTGGTGGCCGGCAATGAAGAGGGTATCTTCAGAAGCGAGGACGCGGGAAAGTCGTGGCGCTCCGCCGGCGCCGCCGGGTTCCAGGTGCTGCGCATCGAGCAATCGCCGCACGATGCCTGCTACTGGATGGCCGCCACGCAAGGCGGCGGGCTGTTCGTCTCCACCGATTGCGGCGTGTCTTTCGAGACCGGCGGGAATCTGGGGACCGGCCGCAATCTCTCCGACATCGCGTTCGACCCCGCCGCGCCAAACCGCGTCGCGGTGGCGGGCTGGGGCGTAGGCGTGGCAGTCTCCGAAGACCTCGGCAAGACCTGGCAGTTGCGCAATGCCGGGTTGCCGTCGAACAACGTGTGGAGCGTCGCCTTCGACCCCGCCAAGGCTGGCCGCCTCTATGCCGGCGTGCACGAGGAGGCGCTCTACGTGTCCCAGGATGGTGGCAAGACGTGGAGCAGGGACGGCCTCGAAGGCAGCCGCGTCTTTCGCATGAAATTCGTCCCGGAGCGCCCATGAGGAAGACAAAGGTGGGACAGACGATCGCCTTTTGTCGTCTGTCAATCTGCCGGGCTTCAGCCAGGAATGACAGACCACAAAAGGCGATGGTCTGTCCTACTGCGCTCTGCCTGCTGGCATGTCTCCCCTTGCACGCCCAGCCCCCCGCGTTTCCACAGCGCGTTCAGTTTGTGATCGACGCGTACGCGCACCCCAAGACTGCCGGCCCGCTGGGCTACCTGAATATCGCGGCCAAGCTCAAGCTGCATGAAGATGCCGCGCTCTGCTCGCGCCGCCTGGAAGAGCTGCTGGAGGCCGGTCCCACGGGCGACATGTTCTGGATGTTCCCCATCACGGCGGTGGCCTATCTGGACCAGGGCCAGCTCTCCGCTTCCGCCCGGCAAGCGCTGCGCCGCTCGTTCCAAACCTACATGCCCTACCGGGGCGATACGGAAAACCACTGGCTCCTGTATTACACGTCCCTCTACCTGATGGCGCAACTGTGGCCGGACCAGGATGGCGACCAATGGTACACCGGCAAATCGTCCGCCGAAAACCTGCGCGAAGCCGCCGGGTGGATCGAATCCTGGGTCCGGCTGACCACCACGCGCGGGCAGGGCGAGTACGATAGCCCGCACTATATGGGCCTGTTCTTGCTTTCCATGTCGTATCTGGCCGAGTGGGCCAAGGATCCGGCCATGAAGCAGCGCGCCACCATGATGCTGGATTACCTGACGGCCGACTATGCGGCGGAGAATCTGGACGGCATCTTCGTGGGCGCCCACTCGCGGGTCTACGACCGCCCGGCGGTGGAAAAATGGTTCAACGTCTCGAGCGATTTCGGCTGGGTGCTGTTCGGGCTCGGCCGTCCCATGGAGCCGCCGGGCAGTTACGTCGTCTGCTACCTGCTGGCCAGCGCCTATCAGCCTCCGTTGATTCTGCAACGCATCGCCACCGACCGCGAGCACCCGTACACCCACTACGAACTCAAGCGAACCCGCAACCGCTGGCGCTTTTTCGACGAGCTGCATGGGCCGGTCTATAAGACCACTTACGTGCGGCGCGAGTACGCCGTGGGTTCCGACCAGGGCGGCACCCTGCAACCCATCCAGGAGCACTCGTGGGATGTCACCTGGAGCGTCCCAGACCCGCGCGGGGTGCACAATACGCTCTTCACCGTGCATCCTTATTCGTCGCTGCGCGAATTGCAGACTTACTTCACCTTCCCGCCGGACGCGGGGATGGCCGACGTGGTGATGTCCAAGAAGAGCTACGATTCGCCCGATAAGTTGGTGGGCGGCTCGCCCTACGAGCAGATCTTCCAGGACCAGGATTCCGTGATCGTGCTCTACGACATCCCGGCGGAGACGCGTTTTCCGCACATCAACGGCTTCTTCTCCAAGGATCTGGCCGAAGTCCGCGAAGACCCCTCGGGCTGGATCTTCGCGCGCGGCGGCGATGCCTTCATCGCCTGCCGCCCGCTCGAACCGTACAGTTGGAAGCCCATTGAGGGCGGCGGCCGGCGGCTGTTCAGTCCCTACCTCAAGAACGGGATGGTGGTGCAAGTCGCGGCGCGGTCGGAATATCGGGATATGGACGCTTTCCGCCGGGCGATTCTGGCGCTGACGCTCGAGGTCCACCTGACCGGCACGCCGGGCGTGCGCTTTCGCTCGCTGCGCGGCAAGCTGCTCGAGTTCACCTACGGACAGACTCCGCGGGTCAACGGCACAGCCCTCGATTACGCGCACTGGCCGCTATTTGGCGGGCCGTACGTCGAGGCCGCGGTGGACTCCGAACAGTTGATTCTGAAATATGGCAAAATGCGCCGCACGCTGGACTTCCGCCGGCTCACGGTAACGGACACCCAGTAGGGTTCTGAATGCTGCTGACCATCACCGGCGCCGTGTCGCTCGCCATCTGGCTCTACCTTTTATTGGCGCGCGGCGCTTTTTGGCGCATGCGGCCCGACGTCTGCGGCGGCGCGCCGCGCAGTCCCGCGCCCTCCGTGACGGCGGTGGTTCCGGCGCGCAATGAGGCGGATGTCGTGGGGCGCGCCATGGCCTCGCTCGCGGCGCAGCAGTACGCGGGCGAATTCCACATGATCCTGGTGGACGATGCCAGCCAGGACGGCACGGCCGGCATCGCGCAGCAAGCCGCGCCCGAATTGCGCGTGATCGCAGCGCGCCCCCTGCCCCCCGGTTGGACCGGAAAAATGTGGGCCGTCGCCGAGGGAGTGCGCGAAGCCACGAGCGACTACCTGCTGCTCACCGACGCCGATATCGTGCACCCGCCGGACCATCTCGCGGCGTTGGTGGCGCGCGCCCAGGAAGGCGAAAGCGACCTGGTGTCCTACATGGTCCGTCTCCCGTGCCGCTCGCTCGCCGAACAGGCGCTGATTCCGGCCTTCGTGTTCTTTTTCTTCCTGCTCTATCCGCCGGCCTGGATTCGCGATCCGCGACGCCGCACGGCGGGCGCGGCGGGCGGGTGCATTCTCATCCGGCGCGCCGCCCTGGAGCGCATCGGCGGCATCGCGCGCATCGGGGGCGAATTGATCGACGATTGCGCTCTGGCGCGCGCCGTCAAACACAGCGGCGGCCGCGTCTGGCTGGGGCTCAGCGACACCGCCGCGAGCCTCCGGCGGTACCGCACGTTCGGCGAAATCGGCAACATGATTTCGCGCACCGCGTACACGCAGCTTGGCTACTCGCCGCTGGTGCTGGCAGGGACGGTCGCCGGACTGGCAGTGACGTATCTCGCGCCGCCCCTGTTGACGCTCGCGGCCCAGCGCGGCGCGGCCGCCGGGATGGGCGCGCTAGCGTGGCTCCTCATGTCGGCGACTTACTTGCCAGCAGTACGGTATTACAGGCGGCACTGGTTCTGGGCGCCGCTGCTGCCACTGATCGCGCTGTTCTACCTGGCAGCCACGCTACACTCCGCGGTGGCCCACTGGCGCGGCCGCGGCGGCATGTGGAAGGGCCGCGCGCAGTCCGTAACATAAAGGTGGGACAGACCATCGTCTTTCGTGGTCTGTCACGCCTCGCTGAAGCCCGGCTGCTTGACAGG
>JADGNT010000175.1 GCA_017883345.1 Candidatus Solibacter sp.
CATGATTACCTGGCATCACAAGGTGCGGAATGCTCCCCACGTGCGTGGGGATGAACCGGGATGAACGTAGCCACCCGGTGGCAGCGCAATATGCTCCCCACGTGCGTGGGGATGAACCGTCATCGGCGCAGTCTTCGAGGAGCAGCCGCCCGATGCTCCCCACGTGCGTGGATTGAAACGCCATCGCGACGCGCGATCTCTGTATAGCGGACGTCGCTTCCCATTCGGGGAGCGTGGATTGAAACCGGTATCGCGCCTCCACCACCATCCTCGATGCGGTCGCTTCCCATTCGGGGAGCGTGGATTGAAACCTGTCGCTGTTGGGCGGTCTGGCGCACACCGATAATTCCCCTCTGATCCGGTTGAATCGATTGAGCGCGAACGTATCGGACGATCCAGCATGGAATCGCCGGTGGTTTTGCCTTCCTCAAAAATCCCCCCTTGACAGCCTCCACGGGGAGTGGTACGATTTGCCCCGTTACTGAACGTTTGGTAAGTCGAGGCGACATGACGCATCACGAAACGACCGGGCGCGAATGTATTTTGGAAACAGCGGCCAAACTCTTCAGCCAGCAGGGCTACAAGGGCGCGTCGATTCGCGACATCGCCCAGGCCTGTGGTATGACCAATGCCGCGCTGTATTATCATTTCAAGAACAAAGAGGATCTATATCTGGCCGTGATGGAGTATGACCACGCGCGGGCCATGAACTCGGTGTTAGCCAGCGTCGACGACCAGGGCGATCTGCGGTCGAAGTTGAAGCAACTGGTGACCCGTTACGCCGAGATCATGCAGGATCAGCGCGAATCCTTTGTCATGCTGCGCCGTGATCTTGACCAGGTGGCCGACATCGCGCGGGCCGGGAAACTCTTCGGCGGAATGCATCGCGACTTCATGCAGCCGCTGCAAAAACTGGTTGAGACCGGTCAAGCCGACGGCCAACTCGCGCCGGGCGATGCGTCTTTGTATGCGCTGTTTTTGCACGGCATGATCATCGCTTTGACGTATCGACGAAAACACGGGCGCCAGCTGCGCGTTTCGCCTGAAGAAGTCGACGCCCTGGTGAATGTGTTTTTGAATGGGACACGATGTAAAGAGAATTAGAGGAGTCTTCATAAACCATGCTGCGTCTAGCTAAATATTTAAAACCTTATCTTCTCCTGGTCTTGATTGCTGTCGCCCTGTTATTTGTACAGGCGAACGCCGACCTGGCCCTGCCCGACTACATGTCCAATATCGTCAATTACGGTATCCAGCAGGGCGGTGTGCAAAACGCTGTGCCCGCTGCCATCCGCCAGAGTGAAATGAACCGGCTGGTGCTCTTTATGAGCGCCGGGGACAAACCCATGGTGCTCGGCGATTACACCCTGGCGGATAAAAATTCACCTGATTATGAGCAGTACGTCAAGGATTACCCCGCTCTGGCGAACGAGCCGGTCTATGTGCTCAAACCCATCGACCAGGCGGAAGTCAGCAAGCTGAACCCGATCATGGGCAAAGCTTTGCTGGTTGTCTCGGGCCTCGAACAGGCCCTGGCCGACCCGGCCAGGGCGCAAGCCATGGGTCAGAGTTTCGGTTTCGACCTATCCAATCTCCCGCCGGGCGTGGACGTTTTCGCCATGCTGCAGAAACTCCCGCCGGCGACCCTGAGCAAGATCGCCGACACAATCGACCAGAAATTTGCCACCCTGGGTGACAGCATGATCGTCCAGATGTCTGTGGGTGCCGTCAAGACCGAGTATGCCGCCCTGGGAATGGATACCAGCAAAGTCCAGACGGACTACCTCTGGCACACCGGTTTCCTGATGCTGCTGGTAACCCTGCTCTCCATAGCCTGTACAATCTCGGTCGGTTTCCTCTCCGCCCGCACCGCCGCCGGCCTGGCGCGAGACCTGCGCCGGAATGTCTTTAAGCAGGTCGAGAGTTTTGCCAGCACCGAATTCGATAAATTCTCGACCGCTTCGTTGATCACCCGCTCCACTAACGACGTGACCCAGATCCAGATGGTCGTCATCCTGGTGATGCGCATGGTCATCTATGCCCCCATCATCGGAGTAGGCGGCATTATCCGCGCCCTGGCGAAATCCACCTCGATGTGGTGGACCATCGCCCTGGCGGTGATCGTTCTGCTCGGCCTGATCATGACCATCTTCTCGATCGCCCTGCCCAAGTTCAAAGTCATCCAGAGCCTGATCGACCGGCTCAACCTGGTGACGCGCGAGAACCTCTCGGGGATGATGGTCATTCGGGCTTTCAATATGCAGGGGTTCGAAGAGAACCGTTTCGATAAGGCTAACGTGGACCTGACCAGTGTCAATCTGTTTGTCAACCGGGTCATGGTTGTGATGATGCCGATAATGATGCTGATCATGAACGGCGTGACCGTCCTGATCATCTGGGTGGGCGCCCACGCGGTGGCCCAGTCGCAGATGCAGGTGGGCGACATGATCGCCTTCATGCAGTATGCCATCCAGATCGTTATGGCCTTCCTGATGCTCTCAATGATGTTCATCATCCTGCCGCGCGCGGCTGTATCGGCTGACCGCATTGCGGATGTGCTGGAGATGGAACCGCACATCAAGGACCCCGTGGCCCCCAGGCAATTCCCGGCCTCTTTCAAAGGTAACATCGAGTTCCGCAACGTGAACTTCCGCTACCCGGGCGCCGAGGAGGATGTGCTGCACGACATTACCTTTACTGCCAAACCGGGCCAAACGACCGCCTTTATCGGCACCACCGGCTCCGGGAAATCCACCATTATCAACCTGATCCCGCGCTTCTACGAAGTGACCGGCGGAGCCGTTCTCCTGGATGGCGTTGACATCCGGGAAGTGACCCAACACGACTTGCGCGAGAAGATTGGCTATGTTCCTCAGAAAGGCAACCTGTTCTCCGGCACGATCGAAAGCAACCTGCTGTACGCCGACGAGAACGCCAGCGACGAGGATTTGAAACTGGCGGCCGATATTTCTCAGTCCACTGAGTTCATCTCTGCCAAACCGGAAGGGATGCAGACGGAAATCGCCCAGGGCGGCACGAATGTTTCGGGCGGGCAGAAACAGCGCCTCTCGATCGCGCGCGCCCTGGTCAAGAAAGCGCCCATCTATATTTTCGACGATAGCTTTTCGGCCCTGGACTTCAAAACCGACGCGGCCCTGCGCAAGGCGCTCAGGGAGCACACCCGTGCGAGCGCGCTGCTGATCGTCACCCAGCGTATTGCCACCATCAAGAACGCCGAACAGATCATCGTTCTGGACGAAGGCAAGGTAGTGGGCAAAGGGAACCACGAAGAATTGATGAAATCCTGCGAAGTCTATCAAGGCATTGCCTTATCGCAACTCAGCAAGGAGGAATTGGCATGACCCTGCATGGCGCACCCACACCCGCACCCGCCGCCCGCGGGCCCATGGGCGGCCGCGGCCGTGGTCCGATGGGACGCGGCGGCCCGATGGCCATGATGAAAGGCGAAAAGCCGCGCGACTTCAAAGGTACGATGAAGAAGTTGATCCAATACCTGGGATCCTACAAAGTCGCGATCCTGGTTGTGATGATCTTTGCGATCGCCTCCACGATCTTCTCCATCGTCGGCCCCAAGATCCTGGGCAACGCCACCACCAAGTTGTTCGAAGGCGTGATGGGCCAGATCGCCGGAACCGGTTCGATCGACTTCGGCTATATCGGTCAGATGATCCTGTGGACCCTGGGCCTGTATATCCTTTCCGCCCTGTTCGCCTACATCCAGGGCTGGGTGATGTCGGGTGTTTCCATGAATGTCACCTACCGCTTCCGCAAGGATATTTCCGAGAAGATCAACCGTATGCCGTTGCGTTACTTCGACGGCACCAACCACGGCGAAATCCTTTCGCGCGTGACCAACGACGTGGATACGGTCAGCCAGACCCTCAACCAGAGTCTTTCCCAGATCGTCACCTCGGTCACGACCGTGATCGGTGTGCTGGTGATGATGTTCACGATCAGTTGGCAGATGACTCTGGTGGCGCTGGTGATGGTGCCGATCTCCCTCGGCATCATTGGCCTGGTGGTCAGCCAGTCACAGAAATACTTCAAACAACAGCAGGATTACCTCGGCCACCTGAACGGCCACATCGAAGAAATGTACGGCGGCCACGTGGTCATGAAAGCCTTCAATGGCGAGCAAAAGAGCGTCGAACAGTTCGACCAGATCAACACCACACTCTTCGGCTCGGCCTGGAAATCCCAATTCCTGTCCGGCCTGATGTTCCCGGTGATGAACTTTGTCGGCAATCTGGGCTACGTGGCCATCTGCATTTTGGGCGGCTACCTGACTATCAAAGGCACCATTGCCGTCGGCGACATTCAGGCCTTCGTCCAGTACGTACGCTCCTTCACGCAGCCAATTTCGCAGATCGCCAACATCTCCAACATCTTCCAGCAGACGGCCGCCTCAGCGGAGCGCGTCTTCCAATTTCTGGCCGAACCGGAAGAAGAGCCTGACACGAAAGAACCGGTCCAACCCGGAAGCGGAGCCGGCCGCGTGGATTTCAAGAACGTCCACTTCGGCTACAGCCCGGATAAAATCATCATCAACGATTTCTCCTTCTACGCTGAACCCGGCCAGAAGATCGCCATCGTCGGCCCGACCGGCGCCGGCAAGACCACCATGGTCAAACTGCTGATGCGCTTCTACGATGTCAACAGCGGCGCCATCCTGGTCGATGGTCACAACGTCAAGGACTATACGCGTAGCGACCTGCGCTGCATGTTCGGCATGGTCTTGCAGGACACCTGGCTCTACAATGGCCCGATCATGGAGAACATCCGCTATGGCCGCTCCGATGCGACTGATGATGAAGTCATCGCGGCTGCCAGGACCGCCCATGCCGACCATTTTATCCGCACCCTGCCGGACGGCTACAAGATGGTGCTCAACGAGGAAACCAGCAATATCTCCCAGGGCCAGATGCAGCTTTTGACCATCGCCCGGGCCATCCTGGCCGATCCCAGGATTCTCATCCTGGATGAAGCCACCAGTTCGGTGGATACCCATACCGAGGTGTTAATCCAGAAGGCCATGGACACTTTGATGCAAGGCCGCACCAGCTTCGTGATCGCCCACCGCCTGTCCACCATCCGCGAAGCAGACTGGATCCTGGTGATGAACAACGGCGACATTGTCGAGCAGGGCAAGCACGCGAAACTGCTGGCGAAAAAAGGCTTCTACGCCGAGCTTTACAACAGCCAGTTTGAAGGAAAAGAAATCTAACCTCAAAAGCCCGTTACCGAATAATTCACCTGTAAGCGTTTCCTGGGCTAAATACACACTGTTAGGATATTGTGAAAATTACACTAAAGCAGATAGCCATTTAGACATCGCGGACACATTGTGCAGGCCGCGTAAGGGCCGCGTTCCGAGCAATGGCACGCGCATAACTTTGTGCCCGATGATCAATCGGTGCCGCAGGGCAGTCATCCGCGTTATTCATATACGCCAGAGCATGCGAAGAAAATTATCGGCACGGTTCAGGCGATGCCCGGTTGAGGTCAAAGGCACCTTTACAAATTTGACAACGGCTGAGCCTTGGGATAACACCCCTGTCCCGGCCGCTACCGGGAATCACGAGCCGACTATTCAATTGGACCGGCCGGGTGCGATCAATCCGGTGGGAAGCCCAAGAGCGTGAGCCAGTCGTCGGTCCCCAGGTTAATCCCGGCGATCTGGTAAGGACTCCGGCCTTGGCGCGGGCCGCGCTCGAACGGATGCAGATTGAACCACAGGCTAAACAGGTTCAAGAACAGTTGGCGGCTCACCTGGTCCGTACACTCGCGGCGCCCATTCAGGTAGGGGCGCAAGACGCTGTTGATGGTTTCGACCGCGCTGCTGGTCCGCACCGTGTGTTCCAGCCGCGTCAGCAGGTCTTCGGCCAAACGCTGCGCCTGAGGACATCGGCCACGAATTCGGTGACGAATTGGTGCGCGGCGAGGGCTGCTGCCCGGAACTGCGGATGACCATTGCGCAGGGCCTGATCCAAGTGCCACTGGCGGGCGACACTGGCTTGAAAAAGGTGGCCCAGTCGGGTTCCGGAAAAGATCGAGTCGAGGCAACCAAATCATGGCCAGCGAATTGACGATTACGGTTAATGGGAAACAGCATCGAGTGGAGGCGACATCTGACACGCCTCTGCTTTACGTTCTGCGTAACGAGCTGGGCTTGAACGGTCCCCAGTTCGGCTGTGGCTCCGAAAACTGCGGCGCATGCACCGTCTTGCTCGGCTCGAAGGTCGTCAAGTCATGCAAGCTGCCGGTCTCCGAGGCGTCCGGTGGAATCATTACCACGCTGGAAGGATTGATCATAGAGGGCGATCTGCATCCGGTGCAGCGCGCGTTCATCGCGGAGCAAGCCGCGCAGTGTGGCTATTGCAGCAACGGCATGATCATGGCCACCGCGGCGCTGTTGTGGAAGAATTCGCATCCGACCGATGAACAGATTCGCGAAGCGCTCGATGGTAACCTGTGTCGCTGCGGCGCGCACCTGCGCATTCTCCGTGCCGTCAAGCGCGCCGCCGAGTTGTTCGAGCAGGAAGGAGCGTGATCCCCATGGCAGACGAATCATCCGCATGGAATGAGTCGTGGGAGGAGGATTCTGACTGGAGTGAGACGGGCGCGATCAAGAAGGCGAATCAAGTTGACGATTGGCTGGCGATTGATCGGGACGGCACCATCACGGTCTTCAGCGGCAAAATCGATTCTGGCACGGGCGTGCAGACCGCGCTCGCGCAGATTGTGGCGGAAGAACTCGACGTGCCGATCGAGCGCGTGCAGATGGTGATGGGCGACACCGCGCGCACGCCCGACGAAGGGATTACGGCGGGCAGCACGACGATTCGATTTGGTGGCTTTGCGCTGCGCCACGCCAGCGCGGAAGCCCGCCGCGCGCTGCTGGAAATGGCCGCTCATCGGCTTGACGCCGTGCCGGATGAATTGGTCGTCCGCGCTGGCGTGATTTCCGTGAGCCACCCTCTCGCCCGGACGATCACTTTTGCCGAACTGCTGGGTGGGAAACGATTCAATCGCGCCATCACGCTTCAAGCGCCGCTCAAGCGGCCGGAGGAATACCGGATCGTGGGCCAGCCGGTCCCGCGCCTGGACCTCCCTCGCAAATTCGTTGGCGCGCCCAGTTTCGTGCACGATGTCAGAGTGCCGGGCATGCTGCATGCGCGTGTCGTCCGTCCACCCGGCTCCGGCGCAGAACTCGTGTCCATTGACGAAACTTCCGTCCAGGACGCGCGCGTGGTCCGCCTCGGTAATTTCATTGGCGTGGTGGCAGAACGCGAGGAGCAAGCGGTGCGCGCGACCAGGCAGCTCAAAGTGGAATGGCAGGAGACGGTGCGCTGGCCGGCGATGGAGGAATTGCAAACTTTCATTCGCCGCCAGCCGACATCCGATGCCATCGTGCGCGAAGAAGGCAAGGTCGAGTCGGCGCTCCGGAAGGCGACGGCGCGAGTCAAGGCGACCTATCAGCAACCCTTTCAAGCGCACGCCTCGATCGGCCCAGCCTGCGCGGTCGCCGATGTTCAGGCTGATCGCGCGGTGATCTGGTGTAGCACGCGGGGTGTCTATCCTCTGCGTGACGAGCTGGCCAATCTCCTGCAGATGCGTCCGGAAGAAATCCAGGTCATTTACGCCGAAGGGTCAGGCTCGTATGGGCACAACGGCTCTGACGATGCCGCCGCGGATGCGGCGGTTCTGTCCCGCGCGATGGGTAGGCCGGTGCGCGTGCAGTGGAGCCGTGAGCAGGAATTTGCGTGGGAGCCGTTCGCACCCGCGATGGAGATGGAGGTACACGGCGGCCTGGACAAGCAGGGCAATGTAATCGCGTTGGCGTACGATGTGTGGACACCATCTCACGTTGCCGGCGCGCAACTCCTGGCCGGGCAATTGATATCAGGACCGCCGCCGAAACCACCCGAGTGGTTTGGCGGCGGAGATCGAAACGCACCGACCAATTACAACATCCCGAATCAACGTGTGCAGGTGCATTGGTTGTCTGGCTTGCCGCTCAGGACGTCGTCGATGCGTAGTCTCGGAGGCGCGGCGAACACCTTCGCCAATGAATCGTTCATGGACGAGCTGGCAGCCGCGGCCAAGATCGATCCATTGGAGTTTCGACTGCGCCATCTCGATGATGCGCGCGCCATCGAAGTTGTGAAACAAGCAGCGGAGCACGCGGGCTGGGGTACACCGCTTCCAGCCGGTGAAGGGCGCGGCATCGCCTTTGCGCAATACGAGAACGAGGAGGCGTATGTGGCAACCGTCGCGCAGGTTCGCGTGGACACGACGAGCGGAGAGGTGCGTGTCAAACGAATGGTGGTCGCGCACGATTGCGGCTTGATTATCAACCCGGATGGACTGCGGAACCAAATCGAAGGAAATGTGATTCAATCTACGAGCCGCGCGCTCAAAGAACAGGTAACCTGGGAGGACTCACACATCACCAGCCTCGATTGGGAATCGTACCCGATTCTCAAATTCTCCGAGGTGCCGGACGTGGAGATTGTGCTGATCAACCACCCCGATCAACCGGCCGT
>JADGNT010000176.1 GCA_017883345.1 Candidatus Solibacter sp.
AGCATGAAGACGCACGGCACCTGGCAGATGGCGACGCTGTCGCGCGAGGCGTCAATGTTCGTCTACGCCAGCCCTCCCCCGTTCATCGGCGATCCTTTTTTCACGCGCGGCGTGTCGCCGGCGGCGATCAAGACGCTTCAAAGTCCGGCGTATCAGAAGACGATTGCATCCGGCCCCCATTTCAACGAATTCCCGGGCTTTCTGGAGACCGCCAAGAAGAATCTCAAGACGCTCGTCGATGCGGGCGTGAAATACGGCTTCGGCACGGATACGGGACCTCCCGGACGCTTCCCAGGCAATTTCGAGCATTGGGAAATGGAACTCATGGTGGAAGCCGGGTTGACACCGATGCAGGTTCTCACCGCGGCGACACGGAACGCGGCGGAGTTTTTGGGGGCGAAGGACCTCGGTACGCTGGAGCGCTCCAAATGGGCCGACCTGATCGTGCTCGACCGGAACCCGCTCGACGACATCCGGAACACCAGGACGATCAACGCGGTCTATATCGCCGGCCACCGGGTGAGATAGCGCGCCGGCACGCCGGGAGAACGCGATCGCGCTTCGGACTCGCTACCGGAGCTCGTCTACTGTATAGCCTACCGATATTGCGACGAAAGCTCGCCGAGGATCCGGGCGGAGGCCCCTCGGACATTACTGAGACTGATTACGCGGGCAGTACCGCAAAAGCGATGGATACCGGACTTGCGTTTTGCACCGGCGCTCCCGTGACAGCCAGCCGGCCCGTCGCAGCGTCGGCTCGGTAGGTGACGACGGTGTCGGACTGCTCGTTGGTTGCGCAGAGGAGCGAGTGAGAGGGATCGAACCCAATGTAACGAGGGGTGCGGCCCCGTGACGGCGTCCAACCGGAGGTAGAAAGCAGGCCGGTCCGCGGATCGGATGTGAACGTGGCGATACTGTCGTGTCCGCGGTTGGAGCAGTAGACGAAGCGGCCGTCCGCGGATACGGCAATCTCCGCGGTGGTATTCTCGCCGGTGTGGTCGGGTGGCAGCGTGGGCAAGATCTGTACCGGCCGCAGACTGCCGCGATCTGCATCCCAAAAGTGCGTCGTGACGGTGCTGGCGATTTCGTTGACCACCCACGCCACGGGCAATCGGGGATGGAACGCCGCGTGGCGCGGGCCGGAGCCGGCGCGAGCGATTGCGGCGCCTTGCTCGGTAGGCGTCAATTTGCCGGTGGCCGCATCGAAACGGAAGACGAACACGCGGTCCAGGCCCTTGTCCGGCACGATTACCGAGCGCCCCCCTGGTTCGAACACCACGTGATGCGGATGCGAACTGAGCTGCTTGATGCGGTGGGGGCCGGGCTGCCCTGGAAGGGCGACAACCTGCACGGCGTCGGCGAGCGCACCATCTGGCCGGATGGGCAGCACCCCTACGTTGCCCGCACCATAATTGGCCACCACCAGAAAGCGGCCGCCGGGAGCGATGGGTTGATGCACGCCATTGCGGCCGCCGGTTTCGGCGCGGTTCAGAAACTCCAGGAAACCGGTCGCGCGATCCAGCGAAAACGCAGAGGCATAGGTTTCATCGCCGTGCACCGAATAGAGGTGGCGCCGATCCGCGGCCATCACCAGGAATGAGGGGTTGACTAAGCCGCCGACGTGCTGCACGTGCGTCCAGACGGCTGTCTGAGGGTCGATGCGATAAACGTGGATGCCGTCACCGCGCGCGGAACGTTGGGCGGTTGTGTAGCAGCCCACGTAGGCATACAGCGCTCCGCGCATGGACTGTGCGGCGAGCGGCGCCGCCATCAACCCGCCCAACAGGGTCCGCCGGGTCAGGGGCAAGCTTAGGGTTGGGCCGCACCTTCCAGTTTGGACCTTTCGGCACTTTCCCTCCTTTATCGAACGACAGAAGCCACAACCATCTCCAACAGTCTACGCACGCCATCGTCCCCACCTACCGGACCATCATGAAATTGATCGTGCGGACGCGCCTTCCAGTTGTCGCGTGAATGATCCATCTGGTACGTGGCCGGCAGACCCGTCAGGCCGGGATCGAGTTGCGCGTCGCTGGCGGACATTTTGTAGATCACCAGGTCGAGCGACGGCACAACGTAGATGGCCGAGCCGCCCGCCCCGGACTTGAAGAACGCATCGCGCGGTGCTCCAAAGACGTGGCCGTCCGCGTTTACCTCGAACATCAGGCTCATCGGCGAGTGCGGGTTATAGGGCGAGGGCCTGCCGCACATGGCGATATACTCCGCGGGCACCAGTTGCCGATTGGCCCAACGGCCCTTGTGTAGCAGAAGATAACTGAATCGGACCGCATCGGTGGCGCGCAATGCGATACCGCCGCCGCCCGGCGTGTGTGGCAGGGTGCTTCCGTTGCGATGCAGCGCGTAACCCCAAGGCCCGAACCCCATCGGCTGGGCCAGTTTCTCGGCGATGTATTGCTGCATCTCCATTCCGGTCAGGTGGCGCAGCACGATGGAGGCCACGTGCGGCGAGGCCGACGCGTAGGAGTATCCTTCGCCGGGCTTGGTCCACATCAGTGTTCGCAAGGCGCTGGTATCCTGGTCCCCCGATGCGGCCGGGCGCGGAACGGACTCCAGTTGGAGATTCTCTCCGCGGACGATTCCGGGATTGCCGCCATCGCCGTGCATACCGGAAGTCATGCTCAGCAAGTGTCCCAGCTTGATATCGGCCTTCAATGGGTCGCTCAGCGGAAGTGCTTCCGGCAGGTACCTCTCAGTGAATACCTTGGTCTCAAGCCCTTCGGGGATCTGGTCGTGCTTCTCCTGCATCATGATCCCGCAGGAAATGCTGGCGAACGCTTTCCCGATCGACGCCATATCGGGATGCGCTTCGCGATTGCCTTTGCCGAAGTATTTTTCGTAGACCAGATAACCGTGACGCACCACTACCAGGCCGCCATGTTGGCTGGTTTCCTTCTCGAATTCGAACGCCTGGTCCAGCCTGGCGGGATCCATGCCCCCCGTTTTGCGGATCGTCGCGGCGTCCGTAAGAGTCCGCCAGCCCTCTGCGCTGTCCGGAGACGGAAAGTAGTCGGGGCCTCCCGCGAGTGCCAGAGGCAGGCACAAAAGCAGGGCAGAAGATGCCGCGCGTTGGAATATTCTTTCGATCATGGTCTCCCCACGATTATTCCGCAAATCGCCACCGATCGGTAGCACTGCCGGGATCGGCGGAACAGAGCCCCGCTTACTTGATGGCGGTGCCATCCCTCAATCGCAGCTCTCCCCATCCACCGTTCAGGCGTTTCCGCTCGCTGGTTTCGCCGGTTCCGAACGGGTACTTCGCCGCGGCGTTTTCATCGAGTTCGATTCCCCAACCTGGCGCCTCGTTGGCCCATAGGTAACCGTCTTTCACCACCGGGCAGCCTTTAAAGATCTCCTGAGTCCGCTCGTTGAAGGGTGAGTACTCCTGGATGCCGAAGTTCGGGCTGATCAGGTCGAGCGTGACGTTCACCATGTGTCCGATGGGGGACAGGTCTGGGGGGCCGTGCCAGGCGGTCTTCACCCCGAACTGCTCGGCCAGAGTGGCGATCTTGCGCGCCGGGCTGAATCCGCCGGCCTGTGATGGATGCACCCGGATGTAGTCGATGAGCCGCCCGGCGATGAGTTCCTGCCACTGATGCGGGTTGTTGAACAGTTCACCCATCGCAATGGGCGTCGTGCAGTTGTCGCGGATCTGCCGGAAGTAGGCCGAGTCCTCCGGCGGCAGCGGGTCCTCGATGAAGAATAGCTTAAACCTGTCCACGTCCTTGCAGAACTGTACCGCTTCATTGGGCGAGACCTTCTCACCCATGTCGTGCAGTAGTCCCACCTCATCGCCTAGTTCCTGGCGGCAGATTTCCAGGAGCTTGAAAGTGCGCCGGCAATAGGACTTGCGATCGAATGTAAGACCGCCGTTGAGGCCCGGCTTCATGTCGTTATCGGCGGGGGAGCCGGCCATCGACCTCACGTCGCCCACCTGGACCCGGATATTACGGAATCCCTGGGCCAGCGACTGTCTGGCCAGTTCCACCGTCTCTGGATAGGTCGCCCCAAGCACTTTGGAATAGCACTCCGCCGCTTCGCGGCACTTGCCGCCCGCCAACTGATATACCGGCAAGGCGGCCTGGCGACCCTTGATGTCCCAGAGCGCCTGATCGATGCCGCTCAAAGCGTTGTTCAGCACCGGCCCGTTTTTCCAGTACGAGCTATCATAGGCCGACTGCCAGATATCCTCAATCCGGTCCGCAGGCTTGTTTAGAAGGAACGGCTTCAGGTACTTCTCGACCGCCGGCCGTATCAGATCCGCGCGCTGAGTGAAGGTGGCACAGCCGTATCCGTACAGCCCATCCTGATCCGTCGTGACTTTGACAACCGTCAGGCGCACGCTCGCCGGCTCGGTTTCGATCACCTCTATGTCCCGGATCCTGGGAGAGGGCACCCCGCGCCTGGAGGCTAGGTTGGCTTCCTGCGCGTTCTGCTTCCGGGCACCGAGCAATCCCATCAGTCCGAGGGCGGCCGCCGGGCGCAACAGCCCGCGGCGGCTCATGCCGCTTGGCTTCCTCAAATCGTCACCCCAGTGGCCGGTGTCCGCCATCTCCTTACGTTACCAGTACGGCGGACTTTGCCCACCGGCCGCATGTCTCAACTCGACAGGTCAGAACTCGAGTTTGCTCAGATAGTCGTAGCTCTGGCGGAGACTATCCACTGGATTGCCAGAAGTCTGGTCCTGCTCAACAATAAAGTGCTTCACGCCGGTGTCACTGGCTGTCCGCAGAATGGCGGCTATGTTCAGAACCCCGTTCCCAACCTCGCGGAATGCGGTCGGCGGCACGTTTTCGTTGTACTGCACCGGCATACCGTCGGGCTTATTCTTGACGTGCAGCAACTGGAACCGCCCGGAATTGCGCTTCAGTACCTCGATGGGGTCGTGCCCGGCGACACTGGCCCAGAAGATATCGAGTTCGAAGCCGACCAGCCGCTTGTCGGTTTGGGCGGTTATGAGTTCCCAAGGCGTTGAGGACCCGATGGGCCGGAACTCGAACGCGTGATTGTGATAGCAGAACCGCAACCCTGCCTTTTGGCAGAGTGCGCCCACCTCGTTCAGGGTGTCGGCCAGCGCCTTGAAGCGATCCATTCCGGCCGTACGCTCGGGCCGCGGCACGGCTGGATAGACCATGTATTCGAAACCGTGCTGTTTGACGGTATCGATGGCGGCGATGAGTTTTGTACGATTCTCAGACTTGAAGAGCTCCGAGTCCATATGGATACTTACCGGGTGCATCTTCGTCCGCTTGAGGCCGGGCCAGACTTTGTCCAGGCTCGCCCAGATCACCTCAGCTTCGCGGAAGCCGACCTGGTCCAACATCTTTAGCACTTCCGCCGGATCGCTGTTGGCAATCAGATCGCGCACCGAGTAAAGCTGTACGCCGATGGTCTTCAATGAGTGCTGACTGGCCCGAGCCGGCCAGGCGTGAAGCGCCGGGAAAGCGCCGGCGCCTTTCAGGAGAGTACGTCGAGAGAGGTTTTTCATTGGCTTTGATTTGTGCTGGGAAACAGACTGCCGGAACACCCCATCATAGGGTCACCGTGCCGCTTGTGGGACTGACACTATCGTCACGGCGATCAACTGATTATCGATCAAGCGAAGTGGCCGAATCAAGTTTACTCTAGTGAAACCCTCCGCCTCCTCCAGGCGATGGGGGTTCGCATGGCAAACCTCGCTACTCCTTGTTGAGCGCCTTGAAAATATCCGCGATATTGGACTTCACCGCACCGGCAACCGCGCTTTGCGGACTGACGCGCATCTGCGGACCGTCATACTTCGTAATCTGGCCGCCGACGAACTCGCCGTAGCCGCCGCCCAGCGACTTGAGCGTGGCCGGCGCGATCGCGGCCTGGAGTTGCTCGACGGTTTCCCCTTTCTGTTTGCCGGTGTCCACGGCTTCGGTCAACTCCCGTATGTAACCGGAAAACTGGTCCAGCCGCTCGCGCGAGTGCTGGACGCCGCCGTGACCTCCGATCAACTGGGTGAATTCGAACCGCGCCACGGCTCGGATTGTGCCCGGCCATTCCTTCGGGTAGGCATCGCCCAGGTACGGCAGCCAGCCGTGCACCAGGTCGCCCGTGGCGATCACCTTCTTCTGCGGGCAGTACACGACGACGTCGCCGGCTGTGTGGCCGCGGCCGCGGAAAGCCAGATGCAATTCATGCGCCTTGTCGTGCAGCACCAGGTTATCGGAGAAGGTGAAGTTCGGCAGCTCCGGCGCCCACCCGCGCATCTCGCCGAGGTAGGCGCGCATCTCCGACGTCATCCTCTGGTAGTAGGCCTTCTCCTGCGGCGTTCGGGCGGCTGCCAGCTTTTGTTGCCAGCTCTCCAACGACGTGGCGGTCGATTCGAGGGACGCCTTCAGCCGCGCGGCGCCGAACTCGGCGATCAGGTTGCGGGTGACAGTGCTGGAGATAATCTCGGCCGCCGGTGCCAGTAGCTTGTACTCTGGCGCGCCTTGCGTATGGTCCCAGTGGAAGTGCGTGTTTACGATGTAGCGGATCGGTTTGGGGCTGACTTCCTTGCCGATCTGCGCCGCGAGCGAGGCCACCGCCGACAGCTTTGAGTGCGTGTCGACGACCAGCAGATCGTGGGCGTTTTCGAAAATGGCAGCGTTGCAGTTTGTGACGCCAGCCGGCCGCGCGACGGCGGCATATACGCCCTCGGCGACCTTCTCGATGTCGAACACGTTGGCGGGCGCTCCGGGGGCCTGCGCGCGCGCCTGCGCGGCGCGGAAGAAGGCCTGCTCAATGAGGGAAGCGCCCAACCAGCCGGCGCCGAGAGTCCGCGCGAAAAATCCGCGCCGCGAGTGCAAGTGCATGAGCACCTCCGAAACCCTATTTTCCGAAACCCTAATTATAGTGCCTGCGCGCGGCAGCCGAGTTGCACATCCGAAGCCCATCGGCGCGCCGCACGGAGAGGTTGCCAGTCTCTCCGCGAGTGTTAGGACCAGGCCCGTCGATGGGGAGACGCCCGCGCGAAGATCGTCAAGCACCGAATCGCGGAAGCAATACAAGACCCGATTTTCGCTACTCCAAGAGGCCTGGTCCGCCCGCGACTATTGGGCCAGTTCGAACGCACCTTTCAGGCGGATGTCGCGCGAAGACGCGCCGATCCACACCTCGAACGCACCCGGCTCGGCGACCCACTCGTCTTTTGCGGTGCTGTAGAAGGACAGCGCGGAGTGGTCCAGAGTGAACGACACGCTTCGCGCCTCCCCCGGATTGAGCATGACGCGCCGGAACCCTTTCAGCTCTTTGAGGGGGCGATCCACACTCGATTTTACGTCGTGAACATACAACTGCACGATCTCGGCGCCGGCTCGCGACCCGCTATTGCGCACCTGCATCGTCACCTGAACCTGCTTGCCGGCAGCCACTTTGGCCGGCGTGATCTTCAGACCGCTGTAATCGAATTTCGTGTAGGAGAGCCCGTACCCGAACGGGAACAGCGGCTCGACGTTCCGCTTGTCGAACCCCCGATAGCCGACATAGATGCCTTCGTCGTATGCCGTGTGCAAATTCTCGCCGGGATAGTGCCCATATGCCGGCGAATCGGCCCACTGCTTCGGGAACGTCACGGGCAGCTTGCCGGACGGGTTTTGCGCGCCGAAGAGGATATCGCCGATGGCGTGCCCCGCCTCCTGGCCTCCATACCAGGCCTGCACGACAGCCGGAACGCGCCCGATCCACTTCGTCATGGTGACCGGCGCTCCCGCGACAATCACTACGATGGTGTTCTTGTTGGCCGCGGCGACCGCCTCGATGAGCTCGTCCTGACCGGCAGGCAGATCCATCGACGGGCGGTCGAAACCCTCCGACTCGAGCTTGTAGGAGTAGCCGACCACGACGATCGCGGCGTCGGATTTCCGCGCGAGTTCGACGGCCTCATTACGAAGCATGACGCGTGCCCGCGGTGTTTCCTGGCCCGCTTCATCGCCTTGCATGGCGACCCCCAGCGCGTAGCCGACCCGCACCTCGGAGCCCGCGGTCTCCTTGACGCCGTCGAGGGCGGTGACGGCGTACTTCGGCCGGACCAGCGAACTTCCGCCGCCGCCCGTTCTCGCCACCGCGGCACTCGGACCGATCACGGCGACCGAGCGGATCTTGGGAGCGCCGAGCGGAAGCGCCCCGCCTTCGTTCTTCAGGAGCACGATGCTTTCGGTCGCGGCCCTGCGCGCCACCGCTCTCTGCTCCGGCGTATCCACCTCACCGCCGCTGGCGGGAGTGGCGTCGAACAACCCCGCGCTGAACATCACGCGCAAAATGCGCCGCGCAGCGTCGTCCACGGCCTCCTGTTTCAATTGGCCGGCAGCCACAGCGGCCAGCACTTTCTCCCGCGTCAGCCAGCCCGCCCCGTTTCCGTCCTTCTGCGTTTCGGGCTTGGCGAACCAGGTTCGCATCGCTTCTCCACCGGGCATCTCCAGATGCATGCCGGCAGCAACGGTCTTAGCCGTGCTGTAGGTGCTGCCCCAGTCGGAAATTACAAATCCTCTGAAGCCCCAGCGCTTTTGCAGCGTTTCCGAAAGCAGCATGGGGTT
>JADGNT010000177.1 GCA_017883345.1 Candidatus Solibacter sp.
TATGAGAGTGCCCGCTCTGGCTGTCGCGATGAGAGGCCGCTCTCCTTGGTCTTGACGCCGGGCGGCGACCGCGCCGTCCCCAAAAGCAAATGGTTTACTTGGTGTCAACGGTAATGCAAATCAACTAGAAAAACAAGCCCTACTGCGAGCTATGACGATTGCAAACACTTCCCGGTGAGATTTAACACACTCTCAGCCCCGGAACTCACCTGTTTCGGCGGCGGAGACGAACAGCTCCTGTCCTTGGTACTACCGCTCCTCAGCGGGCGCCCGCTACCTTTCCATCGTCGAGCGGGGTGGCCTCGAGCGCGGCAGCTCTCAAATCGGCGACGCGGCGTAGCGCGCGCCGGGCTTCCACTGCTCGTCCGCAAGCCTGGAGCGCCCGCCCAAGCTGGTAGTAGGCAGACGCGTCATCGGGGTTCAGCTTCACGGCTCTCTGGAGCAGTACGACGGCCTCCGCCGGTTGCTCCAGCCGGAGTTTGGCCTTCCCCAAATAGAAGTAGGGCGCCCAGAAGTCGGGCTTCGCCTTTCTCGCCCGCTCGAGGTAGGGGATCGCTTCCGTGTAGCGCTCTCCTTGGGCCAGCAGACCGCCAAGGAAATAGCTCGCATCCGCGTCGCCGGGGTTTTCTTTCAGCGCCAGTTCCAGTTCCCGGATCGCCTCGTCGGTCCGGCGCAGGCTGATGTAGACCTTTCCCAATTCGAGGTGCACTCCCGGAAACCTGGGATCGAGCCGGAGCACTTCGAAGAAGCTCTCCTCGGCCTGGGGGAACAGAGTGGCCTCATAGTAGGCTTTACCCAGCAGGAACTGCGCCCGCTCCGCACCGGCCGCCTCGAACATCAGTTGGAAAATCGCCTTCGCCTTTTCGGCGTCGTGGTTCTTCAGATAGGCAAATCCCAGCAGAAAAAGAATCCCTTCGTCGCGCGGAGCGGCGGCGTGCAGGGCCTCGAGATCGTGGATCGCCGGTGCCATTTGGCCGGCGTAGGCGCGGCAAACTGCGAGCAACTGCCGGGCCTGTAGGTGCTGAGGATCGATTGCAACGACCCGTGCAAAGTACGGGAGCGCCCGCGAGTGGGCCTCCTGCTTGAGGTAGACAAGCCCGAGGTTCAGGAGAATTGCCTTGTCATCCGGGCTCAACTTTAGCGCCCGCTGGTAGACGGCGATCGCCTGATCGGCGCGGTTCGTGCGGGAGTAGATCACGCCCAGATTGCTGAGCGCGGCGATGTTGCGTGGCTGCTCGCGGAGAACGGATTGGAATCCCCGCTCCGCGGTCTCGTAGTCCCCCGCCGCGAGGGCGCGGACGGCCCCGTCGAAGACAACCTTCGCCGGCTCCGCGGCACAGAGAAAGAAGGCGCAGAGGCACAGGCACGCAGCGGACTTCATGTCGTCATAATTCTACCTGAATCAGCCGCCTCTGGGCAGTTTGCTTCAGGGTTGGGAGGAAGCTGTGAGAACCACCGCTCCGCCACCGGCCGGCTTTTTGGAATCCCGCGCCGGGGGTTACAATAGGAGCGAACATGAAGTTCGTCCTGGTTCTGCTGGTATCGGAGGCGGACGCCGAGTTCGCTAAGGTGAAAGAGCCGGCGCAAGAGGAACAGCCGGCGCCACTCATCAGGACACCGGGACGGCCAGAGAAATGAGGCGGGCCCTCTGGCTGTTCCCGGCACTGCCATTGGCTTTCTGGGCCGTTCTATCCGGCCAGAATCCACAGTCACCCATTCACTTCACTTACAAGCCGATCGACTTCAAACTGGACAGTTCGGAGACGCCGCAGCGTCATGCGCCCGAAACCATGGCCGGCGGAGTAGCCTTGTTCGACTACAACAACGATGGCTACCTCGATATCTATTTCACGAACGGAGCCGACATCGCGACTCTGAAAAAGAGCGCGCCTAAGTACTCCAATCGGCTCTTCGAGAACGATGGCCACGGTAACTTCAAAGATGTTACCGGGAGGGCCGGACTGGCGGGCGCGGGTTTCGACAATGGCATCGCCATCGGAGACTATGACAACGACGGTTACAAGGACATCTTTGTTGGCGGAGTTCATGAGAACCGGCTGTACCACAACAACGGCAACGGCACTTTCACCGATGTCACGGCGAAAGCCGGACTCAATCAGCCGGACAAGCAGTACGGACCCCTATGGTCGGTCGGCGGGGCGTGGCTGGACGTGAATAACGATGGCCTATTGGACCTCTTTGTGGTCAACTATCTCGCTTGGGACTTCAAGAACGAACCCTCTTGCGAAGCCGCTCCCGGGAAGCGCGACTACTGTCATCCGAAATTCTATAAGGGGACTCCGAATCAGTTATTCCTCAATCAGGGCAACGGAACCTTCAAAGACATCTCGGCGGAGTCTGGAATCCGCGCCCATCCGGGTAAGGGCATGGGAGTAGCGGTCGCGGACTTTGACCTGGATGGTTGGATGGATATCTTCGTCGCCAACGATAAAGTCTACAATTCATACTTTCACAACAAAGGCCGCGGTAAGTTCGAGGAGACTTCGTTCGATGCCGGCGTGGCGCTGACGGAGGACGGCCGGTTTATCTCGGGTATGGGGGTGGACGCTAGGGACCTCGACAACGATGGCCTGCCCGATATCGCTTTTGTGGCGCTTGAGAATGAGACCTTTCCGTTGTTCAGGAACCTCGGGAGAGGCGCCTTCGCCGATATCACCGAGAAAAGCGGCATGGCGCGTCTCTCCGTATCGATGGCCGGCTACTCACCCACGATTGCCGATTTGGACAACGATGGCTGGAAGGACATCTTCGTCGCGCGCGGCCACGTTCAATCCCTTGGATATGCATCGAGCGTGCCCGTGGAGCAGCCCAACACCGTGTTCCGCAACCTGGGCGCCGCAAGGTTTCAGGCGCTCACCGCCGAGGCCGGCTTGACGGCACAGTCCCCCAGTCGCCATCGGGGCTCGGCAGTGGGAGACCTGAATGGCGACGGGCGCCTGGACGTAGTTGTCACGGCTCTCGGCGCACCTGCTGAAGTGTGGCTCAACGACAGCCCGGGTGGCCATCACTGGATCGAATTCGCACTGGAAGGCTCCAAAAGCAACCGCGATGGGATCGGGGCAAGACTCAAGGTGGTAGCAGGCGGAATCGCGCAGTACAGTCACGTTTCTTTCGCTGCCGGATACGCCTCTTCGAGCGCGGGTCCCACCCACTTCGGTTTGGGCGCGAGCAAAGCCGCGGACCTGGTGGAAATCCGCTGGCCTTCCGGAATCGTACAGGAGCTCAGGAACGTTGCCGCCGATCGCATCCTCAAGGTCCAGGAGCCACTGAAGTAAGCGCCAACGCAAGAATAACTTCGCATTGCCTGCGTGGGCTATGTGGCGCCGGCACTCGTGCCGGCCGCGTCCCGACTCATCGGGACGCCTGCCGGGCGTGCTCCCAAGCGCGTCCCGAGGAGTCGGGACGCGGCAGACTGAGAGTCTGCGCCACGGTGGTGGCTGACAAGTTATTGTTGCGTGGTCTCTTATTTCGGCGCGGCTACGTAGAACACAATGCGGTATCCGGTGGCCGACGGCAGGTTGTCCGCGAAGCTATTGAAGAGCAGACTCAGCGGCTGCGCGCCGGTGGCCGTGGCTTGCGGGATGCGGACGTTGATCTGCCACATTCCGGGGAAACTCGGCGACAGGCCCGAGAAAGAGACGAAGTTGTTGTCCACGCCGGGGATGCTGCGCTGTTCGGAGCCTTGCAGCAGAATCTGATCGGTATAGTCGCTACCGATCCACACGCGCGGGTTCCCCTGGGAGTAGACCAGGCCGTTGCGGGGGATATCCCCGTCGGCGGGCGGGCTCGAGACCAAGCCCTGGCCGGTCGCATAGATGGAGATATACTCGCCGACCTTGGCGGGGTTGGTGGCGCTGTTGACCGAGCCGTCCTGGTTGATCACCGCCGCCAGTTTGGCCCCGACGCCGGCCGACGTAGTGACGAAAATTGCGGGCGAGACGGTGTTCATGGGGACCGGGCTGGCGGCCAGCAACTGACCCGTCTTTACGTTAAGCACCTGCACATCCGCGGTGCCCGTAGTGGGCGCGTTCCAGGGCATCACGATATTGATCTGCGTAGGCGATACGTAGTACAGAGGCGCCGCTGTGCCGTTGACCGTCACCTGGACTCCCGCCAGCGTAGTGGGCAGAGGCAGTGGATTGGGTCCGGAGAATGCGTCCTGCGTATCCGTGCCGAATTGGATGCCGGCCGGATAGATGCTGGCGATGGTGTTGGGCGCCAGCGCCTTGTTTGCCTGGTAGCTGGCAGTGTTGACGGCGGCCAGAGCCGGGTAGTAAAAGGTCACCCGGTTGAAAGCTTCCGCCACGATGAGGTCCCCGTACTGATCCTGCGTGACCGCTATCGGACTGATGGAGGGGATGTTGACGGTGGCGGCGGGGTTTTGAACCAAATTGCCGTATTGCGGGTACTTGCGCACGGCCCCGCCTGTGTCGGTGACCCAGATTTCGCCGGTATTGGGATTGACGAAGATTCCTTGGGAGCCGCTGGCGGGAAAATAGAAGGCGGCGTGTGCGCCGGCGGGCGGCGTGAGCGGATCCGCAGCCGAAGCGAAGATCAGCACGCGGCCGTTGCCGCTGTCCACGACGTAGAGTTGGCTAGAGCTATCGGTCGAGAGGTGATGCGGGCCTGCCATTCCCGTATCCGAAGAGCTGCTTTTGGAACTGGTGAAATCCGGTTGGCCGAACACTTTGGTGGCGGCTGTGCCGTTATCCGCGGCGGAAAACGTGCCTTTGGTAAAGGGGAAGAACAGCACGCGGTTGAGCCCTTGATCGCTCACCAGCAGCCCGTTATTGCCCGCGAAGGCCAGGCCATAGGGGATATACATGTTTCGCTGGTTAGCGTCGGTGAGCGGCGGCGTGGAGAAGCTGGATTTGCCCAACACCAGGTCCGCCGGTGGAAAGTTCCCGTGCGAAAACGGAGTACGGAAGCGCAACACGCGGCCATTGTTCGAGTCGGCCACGTAGAGGTTGCCGGAGCCATCCACCAGCAGCCCGACGGGATGGCACAGGCTGGATTGCGTGGGCTGGTTGATGTCACCGCTCGGGTAATTGCACATCGCGGTCGCCAGGTCGGGCTGTCCGATGACGATATCGGCGGCGGATCCGGGCTTCAGTGTGCGCACGTCGCGGAAGCCCAGGACACGGTGATTGTACGGGTCGGAGACGTACAGGTGGGGCGTATCTCCCGTGCTGTCCATCGCCACGGCCGCATCGGCTGAATTCGCGGTCACGCTGTGGAAAAAGAACTCCTTGCCTTCGATGAGATTGATCGAATTGGTGTTGAAGCGGTCCTGCCCAAGCACCCGCGACGCCGGGCCGAAGTTGCCGCTCTGCCAGGGCAGCACGGTCACGCGGTTGTTGGCGGTGTCGGCCACGTAAAGTTCGTTGTTGACCAACACCGCTGCTTGGGGGTGGGACAACGTGCCGGCCGCTGCGAGCGGGTTGCCGTCGTTGGCAACCAGGCTCTTGGTATCGGTGCTGCTGATGCCGGCGATGCCGGTGCTGTGCCCGAAAACGGCTTTTGCGGAGGGAGAAATCGTGGTGTCGGGATCCCACTTGTCGTACGGATCGAAGATCAGGATGCGCGAGTATCCGGAATCCACCACGCCCATGCCCTGCGTGCCAGGCAGAAAGAAGATCGCGGAAGGGCTGAACATCGCGATCGAGAAGATCTGCGGATCGGTCCGCGGCACCCCGGTGACGGTCGCCGGTTGAGCGCCCATCACGCGGGTAGCGGACATGCCCGGGGTAAAAGGCGGCAGGAAGACCAGCACACGGTCCTGTATGACGCCCCCGTCGGAGTCGGCGATGTACAGGCGGGGGGGGACGGCATTATCGAAGGCGATGGCTGCCGGGGTGGTTAACTGGTTGAGGGTCTGCACCCCCGCCGCGGTGGAGGGCAGATTGAGTTGCCGGGAAATAAAATCGAGCTGGCCGATTTCCAGGTTTGCGCTGATGGTTGTGGCGAACCCACCCTTGGCGACATCGGCCGCCGCGTAGCGCAGAACCCGATTGTTTCCGGCATCCGCCAACCAGAGGTTGTGCTGGGTATCGAACGTAATGGCCGCGATGAAAACGCCGCCGGTGCCGCTATTGAGCGCGATCCCCTTTTCGGTTGGCGTAGCGGCCTGCCCCAGGGGATAGTTGACGACCCTCGAATTGAAACTCGGCTGTCCGATGCACAGATCCGGATTCAACTGATCCGGCGGTGTGGCGAACGGCTTTTTGAAACGCAGAACGCGGTTGTTGCCGCTATCGGCAACGTAGAGATCTCCGTTCGTCTGGTCCACCGCCAGCCCTGTCGGCGCGTTGAAACCCGTGGACAAGCTGGTTCCCGGACCCTTGGCGCCGGTGGAGTAGAAGTCGCCGGGGAGTTGCCCGATGACCAGGTCTGCC
The DNA here is from genome assembly GCA_017883345.1 of Candidatus Solibacter sp. GTDB lineage: Bacteria > Acidobacteriota > Terriglobia > Bryobacterales > Bryobacteraceae > Solibacter. Next base: position 6,417 of record JADGNT010000177.1, read on the forward strand.
GCCTTGCCGTTGGTGAAACCAACCGCATCTTTCCATGCCAGCACGCGGTTGTTGCCGGTGTCCGCCACATAGATCCGCGGCGGCGTTACCGAAGTATCCAGCGCGATCCCCGTGGGATTGAAAAACTCGCGGCCTTCCACCAGATTGGGATTGAGGTTGGAAGGGATGGCCTCCAGTTTCGGTTGCCCGATCTCGCGCGTGGGCACCGTGTTTAGGGTGATCTGTGCGCGTCCGGTGGTAGCGCAGATCAGGGCAACAGTTACGGAGAAGAAAGTTTTAGATAGCATGGATATTCCTGCGGCGCGACGCGGAGAGCGCACATTACTCAGGATATCAAACGCCAACGGGGGCGGCGCGCTTCACGGTACCGGGAGCGTACCGTAAGGCCCGCATTCGCGCCAAGCCCGGCAAACCGTCTGATAAACTGGGGGTTGAGCCACGCTATCGCGAAGCGGCCTCGCGTATCGGCCGTCAGTTATCTGAATACCTCTCCGTTGGTCTGGGGCATGCTCCATGGGCGGCAGCGCGATCGGTTCGACCTGGAATTCCGCCTCCCGGCGGATTGCGCCGACCAGTTGGCCTCCGGCGCCGCCGATATCGGCATCGTTCCCTCTTTCGAATTGACCCGGCAGCGTCTGGAGATCATCCCCGGCGCCGGCATCGCCTGTCACGGCGCGGTGCGCAGCATCCTGCTGATTTCCTCCCGCCCGGCGGCCGAGATTCGCACCCTCGCCCTGGACTCCAGTTCGCGCACCAGCGTGGAACTCGTGCGCCTCATCCTGGAGCGCCGCTACGGCGTCGCGCCGCAATCCGTTTCCCACGCGCCGGACCTCGATCGGATGCTGCGCATCGCCGACGCGGCGCTGATCATCGGCGACCCGGCCCTGCGCATCGACCCGGCCTGCGTGCCGTGGCATGTCTACGATCTGGGGGCCGAATGGGTGGAGATGACCGGCCTGCCGATGGTCTTCGCCGTTTGGGCCGGACGCACGGGCACGGTAACCCCGGAGTTGGCCGCGGCGTTCCAGGAAAGCTGCCGCTACGGTTTGGACCACCTGGAGGAAATTGTGGCCGCCGAATCGGCGGCGCGCGGCTTTGCGCCCGATCTCGTGCGCGAGTATTTGACCCGCCATATCGTGCATGAACTGGGCCCGCGAGACTACCAGGGGATGGAATTATTCCTGGAGTACGCGTCTCGGGGGGCAGCGGCGGGAATGAAGTTTGTCACGCCCGTTTGACCGGAGTCCGGCATTTCCCTATACTAGAGGAAAGACGATGTATATACTGCTGTTGTTTGTTCATGTAATCGTGTGCCTGTTCCTGATCATCGTGGTTTTGCTGCAAAGCGGCAAAGCGGCGGATCTGGCGGGCGCATTCGGCGGGATGGGCTCGCAGACGGCCTTCGGACCGCGCGGCTCGGCGACCCTGCTTTCCAAGGCGACGACCATATCGGCGGTGATCTTCATGGTCACCTCGCTATCGCTTTCCATTCTGGCGACCAGAAGCGCGGGCTTAGGCACCTCCGTGCTCGAAACCGGTTCCAAGACGAGCGTGCCGAAGAACGCCCCGGTCCAGGTTCCGGTCACCATCCCCGGCCAGCAGGCGCCGGCCGGGAAGACGTTGCCGCTTCAGGCGCCGCCCGCCGCCCAGCAGCAAACACCCGCTCCGGCGCCGCCTACGCCGGGGAAAAAGTAGCGCCCTGAACGCGGAGGTGGCGGAATTGGCAGACGCACTAGCTTGAGGTGCTAGCGGGAGCAATCTCGTGGGGGTTCAAGTCCCCCTCTCCGCACCACATTTTAAAGTACTTATGGTCCAAAGCTTAGACCCTACAGAACTAGTGGGTGTGGGCATTGGACCTTCATGTTGATGGGGGACCGTGTGCGTCAAATACTTGCGACGCGCGGCGATTCCGGCTATAATCTCCGCATAAGGTGCGGAGATTGTACATTTATGAATTGCCCGAGTGGCCGCAGTTTACGTGGAATCGCGAACTTCTCGCCGAACCTCTTGCCTCCGTGCGTCACCGTCAGGGACGACTGACCGGTCGGATGGAAGGTTTGGGCTTTAGTCTACGCCAGGAAGCTGTCCTGCAGACACTCACTGCCGACGTGCTCAAGAGCAGTGAAATTGAAGGCGAAAAGCTT
>JADGNT010000178.1 GCA_017883345.1 Candidatus Solibacter sp.
AAATGGCACATCACACCAGACGAGAAAGGCCTTGAGCGCCTTCTCGACCGCCTGCTGACAATGGAAAACGGCATCTTCGGGCGCGGCCGGCTGTGCTGCCAAGTCAATTCCCGCGTATCGCAGGTCGTTGGACGCTTTGCGTAACCACGATGCCGTGTCCGCCAGCCGTTGGGGATCAGGCTGCATACAACAGCTTGCCCTCCCGTTGAACGGTCGAAGGCAGAGAGGCTCGCAAGTGGAGGCGGCTGTCAAATTCGGCACGCGTCCACACCAGCAAGTCCACCGCCGCCCCCAGCCGCCACAACGCACGATAGGCAGGACCGGTGTCGCGCATCGCCGCCGGGGTCGCATCGGGGACTACGATCATCAGATCGTAGTCGCTGTCAGGGCCGGCATCGCCTCGTGCGGCGGAGCCGAATAGATAAATGCGATCCGGATGGAAGATCTGGACTAAACGGCCGATGATCACGCCTAGGACCGGGTCCTCGGTCGATGGTCCTTTCGCTGAGTCAACCGTTTGCATAGTCTACCGCTGGGCGGTTCTTCCTAGTTTGCCACAAAGGAATATTTTGGTGCTGGCGAGAGCCGGTCACTTCTTCCTCGGTCGGCCGCCACCGGCCCCAGCGGGCCGCCGACGTGATAGAGTGTTTCCCAAGGAGCAAGGATGATGTCTCGATTTACCCGACGCGATTTCCTGGCCGCGACTTTCGGCGCCGCCGCTCTTACCCGGCTCGGCGCACAACCCACAAAGAGACTGGCCACCGACTGGGTCACCCTCGGCAAGAGCAAGGTGAAAGTCACCCGGCTCGCCTTGGGCACCGGCACGTTTGGCGGCCGCGTGCAGCGCGAACTTGGGCAGGAGGCATTCACCAGCCTGGTCCGTCATGCTTACGACCGGGGCATCCGCTTCTTCGAAACCGCCGAGGGCTACCGCGGCATGCCCGAAATGCTCGGAATCGCGCTCAAGGGACTGCCGCGCGAGAGCTACACGCTGATGACCAAGTACAGCACGCCGGGATCGGGCAGCGCCCCGGGGCCGAAAATCGACGACTTCCGCCGCCAGTTGCAGACCGAGTATATCGATATCCTGCTGCTGCATTGCCTGCGCCCGCCAACCTGGGAGAACGATTATCGCAGCTTGCAGGACGGGTTTTCGGAAGCCAAGAGCAAGAAGGTCATCCTCTCGCACGGCGCCAGCGTCCACGGCCTGCCCGCGCTGCGCACCATCCCCGGGAACCAGTGGCTCGACCTCATGCTGATGCGCACCAACCACAACGGCACCAAGATGGACACGCCCGACCAGCGGGATGTGGAGGCGCTCGGCAACGTCGACGAAGTGATCGCGCACACCAAGAAGATTCATGGGCAGGGCATGGGCGTGATCGGTATGAAGCTGTGCGGCGAAGGGCGTTTCACCAAAGCCGAGGACCGCGAGGCCGCCATGAAGTATGTCATGAACCTGGGCTCGGTGGATGCGGTGACGATCGGCTTCAAGAGCGCGGCGGAGATCGATGAAGCGATCGACCGCATGAATCGCGTGATGAACGCATAAGGGTGGGGCAGGCGGGGTACCCTCTGGGTCCGCCTGCCAATCCGAGCGCAGCTCAGACGTGCCTGGGTTAAACTGGCGACTATGGCACGCCTCATTCTCCGCTTCCTCGCATGCACGCTGCTGACGGCTACCGCGGCGGGCGCGGCGTCTCCGGTGCGCATCCTGATCGCCTATCACTCGCGGACCGGCAACACGGAAAAAATGGCCGCGGCGGTGCGGGAAGGCGCGGCGTCCGTGGCAGGCGTCGAGATCGTCTTGCGCAAGGTGGCCGAGGTTACCTCGGACGATATCGTGAAAGCCGACGGCATTGTGCTGGGCACTCCGGTGGAGTGGGGAAATCTTTCGGCGGAAGCCAAGCGCTTCCTCGACCGCGTGGGAGAGGCGCTCGGAAAGGCGGGCACGACTTGGGGAGAGGGCCGGACGGCAGCGGTATTCTGCACGGCCGGAAACCCTTCCAACGGCCAGGAAATGGCGCGGATGTCCGCCATCGCCGCATTTCTGGGGATGCGCTTCGCGATCGTCGGCGGCGTCAACGAGGATGGCTTCGGATCGCTCGGCCCGCAAGCCGTGACGGGGGGCAAGCCGCCGGGCGTCAACGATCGCGACCGCGCCGAAGCGCGCCGTTTCGGGGAACGCTTCGCCCGGCTCACGCGCCAGTTGCGCACCACAGCCGCGCAGTGACCGGCGGCGCGGCGTTACAATCACCTGGGGAGATCAGGTCCATGCGCACAAGAACTATGTACCAAGCCCTCGCCGCGGCACTCTTGCTGGCCGGCGCGGCCAAGGCGCAGCAGCGACCGGCCGCGGCGCCCCAGCAGCGCTACCACAGCAAGGTAACAGTGTACGATCTGGCGGCGCGCTCCACGCGCGTGGTCTACCAGGCCGACCAGGTCGTGGAAGCCCCCAACTGGTCGCGCGATGGCCGGTTTCTGCTGATCAATACGGGAGGTAGTCTGTACCGTCTTCCGGTGAACGCGCCGGGCGAGCCCAAGCTGGAAAAGATCGAACTGGGCGAAGGCGGGCATCGCGCCAACAACGATCACGATTTCTCGCGCGACGGCAAGTGGCTGGCCTTTTCCGCTTCCAGCACCGCGTCGCGGCAATCGCAAGTCTGGCTGGCGCACGCCGATGGCTCGGGCGCGAAGCTCATGACGCCGGCAGCGCCCAGCTACTTCCACGGGTGGTCGCCGGACGGCCGGTGGCTGGCGTTTGTCGGCCAGCGCGATGGCAAGTTCGCCTTGTTCCGCGTGGCCGCGGCGGGCGGCGCCGAGCAGCGCCTCACTTCCAAGGGCGCCTACGACGACGGTCCCGAGTACACGCCGGATGGCAAGTGGATCTACTTCAACTCGGACCGCTCCGGCAACTGGGACATCTGGCGCATCCCGGCCGAGGGCGGCGGCGCGGACGACGTCAAGGCCGAGCAAGTCACCAGCGACGAACTGGAAGACTGGTTCCCGCACTTCTCGCCCAACGGCAAGTGGATGCTGGTGTTCTCCTTCCCCAAGGGCACCAAGACCCACAACGACAAAATGGAAGGCGTGGCGCTACGCCTGGCGCCCGCACCGGGCAAGAAACTGAAGCCGGTGAAACTGGACGTGCTGAGCAAATTCTTCGGCGGGCAAGGCACCATCAACGTGAACTCCTGGTCGCCCGATTCGAAGCAGTTCGCCTTCGTGGTGTACGAGCCCATTCGCTGATCAAACGCGGCATCGAGCGGTTGCTCCAACTGGGAGTGCTGCTGGGACTGGTGAGCGCAGGAAGGGGTCAGCGTGAGATCATGAAGGTGACGCGTGGATTACTCCGGCGTAGGGATAGTGTTATGACCATCGAACTGAGGCCCGATCAGGAAAGAATCATCCGGGAGCAGCTTGCCACTGGCCGGTACCGCTCTGTGGACGAGGTGCTGGACACGGCTCTTTCCAAGCTCCCAGATGAGGCGCAGTCCCATCCCGGCGCGCGGCGTGACGCTGCCCGGCGCACGAGGCCTGCCGGCAAGAAGAGCCTGGCCCAGTTGTTCGCCGAATCCCCTTTCAAGGGACTGAACCTGGATTTTGAAAGAGACCGCGATACCGGCCGAGAGATCGAGCTGTGAACGGCTTCCTTCTGGACACCAATCAATCCTTGGGAATCCTGAACCATAAGACGCGGCCCCTACCCTGCCGAGAAGTGCGCTATACTAAATTCTGCTGAAGTAGATCCGCACCCTTCCTTCCTTTATCGGCAGTGGTTGGCTGATTCCCTTCTCAAAAACGACTAGATGAAAAATTTCTCCGAATTACCCCTTACTGCTCAACTGATGAGCAATCTCGTGAAGCAAAACTTCACCGAGCCCACCCCCGTTCAAAGCCAGGCCATCGAGCCTGCACTGGCCGGCCGCGACCTGGTCGCCACCGCCCAAACCGGAACCGGAAAGACCCTTGCGTTCGTACTGCCGACGATCCAGTTGCTCCTCAACCAGGGACCGCAACCGGGCATCCGCTGCGTCATCCTGACCCCGACCCGCGAACTGGCCCTGCAGATCGCCGAGGTGATCGGGAAAATGGCCCGCGGCACCGGCATCCACGCCGCCGTCGCCGTCGGTGGCATGAACGAACGTGTGCAACTCAAGCAGATTCGCGCCGGCGCCGCCATCGTCGTGGCCACTCCCGGCCGCTTTTGCGATTTCCTGGACCGCCGTTTGATCGAATTGAGCAAAGTGCGCATCCTGATTCTGGATGAGGCCGACCGCATGCTGGACATGGGCTTCCTGCCCTCCATCAAGCGGATCATGTCCGTCATCCCCGCCGAGCGCCAGACCATGTTCTTCTCGGCCACCATCGAATCTTCGGTCAGGAAGCTGGTGGAAACGCACGTGCGCAATCCCGTGCGCATCGAAATCGGTTCCATTACCAAGCCCTGCGAACAAGTGGACCTGCACTTCTATGAAGTCGACCAGGATCGCAAGTTCGGCCTGCTGGAAATGATGCTCAACGACGAGCAGGGCTCGTTCCTGGTCTTCTCGCGCACCAAGCATGGCGCCGAAAAGCTGGCGAAGAAGCTCTCCCAAAGCGGCTTCAAATGCGCCGCTATCCACGGTGATCGCAGCCAGAATCAACGCATCCAGGCGCTGAAGGGCTTCCAGGATGGCTACTACCGCGTACTGGTGGCCACCGATGTGGCGGCGCGCGGCATTCACGTCGAAGGCATCGCGCACGTCGTGAACTACGATCTCCCGCAGGTGCCCGAAGACTTCATCCATCGCGTGGGACGCACCGGACGGATGGGCGCCAGAGGAACGGCGTCGACGTTCGGCACACGGAGCGAGCGTTCGGAAGTGGCGCGCATTGAGCGCACGCTCTCCATCAAGCTCAAGCGCCGTGAAGTTTCCGCGGATATTCCGCAGACACCCCGCCGGGAAGCGGCTCCGGTCATCGTCATGCCGCCGGCCGCCCGGCAGGAGCAACGCCCCAAATCGTTCCGCTTCTCGTCCAAGACGAGCCGCCGCCCGGTTCGCCGCGCAGTCTAAGCGAAGTACACCGTTTCAGCCCAGGGGTCGGAGGATCCCTGGGGAAGCACCCGCCCACAAGTAGTTTTTTTCTCCCTCTCCCCGCGCGTCCTTCGACACAATCCCCCGATTGCACACCGGCGACAGTTCCGCCACAAGCCGGCTGACACGCGCGGCCCTCTGGCTGGGGTGGCAGATTTCAAACGTGAACCCGGTGGGCGCGCGCGATTTGAGTGTCGTGTTGCCTTCCTGTAAGTGGCCCAGCAGCGTTGCCCGGATGTCGTCCGAGCCACCCACGAAGACCCACTCCCGAGCATTCGACAGCCCGTAGACTCCAGGCATGGACGGAGCATTCCTTTGAACTGAAACCGGTGAAAAAGAAAATCCACCGTAGCCTTCAAACGGCACGTATTTCACTCTTTCTATGCCGTCAACCTGCGGACGGCGGGACGGGGGGACGGCGGCGGGGACCCATACGCCGCGCTTCGGCTTTGCGGGCTTCAGCCATGGAGCGCGCGCTGGCGTGAGCGCGAAGATCGTCGTTGGTCAATTCCAGATGGGTATCGGTGGCCGGTTCCGGGGCGGAGGAAAGTTTTTGCGCGCACAAAGTGGGCCCCTCCTGGATGCCGATACGGTTCGCCAGGAACAGCGCCAGATCCGCGGTCACCATGAAGTGGACAGTCGGTTGCCCGTTGGCGAGGCCGTCAAACTTGTAGGTACGCGTGTTCTGCTTCTGGTCGAATCCCAAGTACCGCAATTCCATTGCAGCCTCCCTGCACTTACAATTGCCGGCAGTCCGTAGCGCCACGGCCGGAGCGGGAAATTATTCTCTGACGGTAGAGGGTGTGCCGTGCGAGGCGGCGAGATCGTCTTGGGCAGTATCGTCAGCTTCGTTGTCGTCGCCCGAGCCATCGTCGATGAGGATCGGCTGGCCGTCTTCGCCGAGGACAGGCAGGCCATCTTCGCCAAGTAGGTATTCGCTTTCCTCAGATTCGGCAGGGTTCAGTTTGCGCTGCGCCCGTTTGGCAGCTTTGTCGCGCTGTTTCTCCATCCGGGCGATTTCCTTCTGCCGTTTCTGAAATGATGTGCGCGAACGCGTAGCCATAGCTTAGACTCCTATGCATCGGCGGCCGGTCCTAAGCGCCAGCCGCCGTACTTCGTGTTTTGGGGCGCGTTACCAGCGGGGTTCGCGGCGCTGGCGCGGTCCACCACCACCACCACCTCCGCTGGGACGGCCACCACCACCGCCGCCACCGAAGCCGCGGCCACCACCGCCGCCGCCTTGGGGTTTGGGCCGAGCCTCGTTGATATTGAGCGCACGGCCATCGAGATCAGTTCCATTGAGCGCCGCAATCGCGCGGTCCGCTTCGGCGGAGTCCGTCATTTCGACGAACGCAAAACCGCGAGAGCGGCCGGTGTCGCGGTCGGTTACGAGGTTGACACGGTCCACTTGTCCGTAGGGCTCAAAGAGCGAACGGATGGAAGATTCAGTTGCTGCGAAATCCAAATTGCCTACAAAGATGTTTTTCATATCGTCGTCTGTCTTTCAATCGTGCGCGCTAGACTCGGCAGATTTGGACCTCGGCCAGGTTGTTGCAGGACTCTCAAAAGGCTCTTTCAGTATAGCAGGACATTGCCAACGGGACAGGCGGCACCATGCGCTGAACTATCGACGCTCACTCGCGTCGGTGCGCCCCCCCTTTTAGTCCTGTACGAAGAATACCGCCGTTACCGGCTCCAGCACCAGATGCGCTGTCGTCACCGTATGCCCGCCATGCTCCGATTGGGTGGATTCAGCCGGCAGGCGCTCGCCCGTGTGCGGATTCCAGAGCGCCAGCTTCTTCGCGCCGCACGCAGGCCAGCAGGAACAGAGTTGCCGTTCTCATCTTCATTTCACCGCGACGTCCCAAATCTTTTCGCGACTCGACTTGCCCTCGGGACCTTCCACTTCCAGGGTTACCGTGTAGTCGGCGCCTTTCGCGTACTGGTGGATGGGGTTCTGCTCCGTCGAACTGCTCCCATCGCCGAAATTCCACTTCCAGACCGTCGCCTTGCCCGTAGTCTCATCGCGGAAGGCCACCACCCGACGGTCCATGTCCAGCACCTTGAAACTCCAGTTCGCCTCAAATTTGCGAAATTGCGGCTCCAGCGGCATCAGGCGAAAGGCCACCAGTTCGTCGGCCTTGCCGTACATCGTGTGCTGCCGCGAGAGATTCCAGAAAGCGTGCTTCTCGCTGTTGGCGTCGTCGTAATCGAGAATCGCCCAGGCCAGGCCGATCAGCTTGTTTTCGCTCAGCACGGATTCCACCGCGCGCCGCGGTCCCTCGCAGCCGGCGTAATCGAAGGGCGTGATCCAGAACTCCAGCGTTAACTTGCCACTCTCGCCCGGCTTGAAATTGTAGTGGTAGGCCGCATTGGCGTAAGGCAATTCCTTGACGTAGGCATTGCAGCCCCAGGCCAGCGCCCAGTCCTTGCCCACGGCCGGCGTCATGATGTGATAGTTCTGCGCCTGCACGCCGTGCATGGAAAAATGCGCGTCGCGGTCGCTCAATTCTTTGGTGGGCTGGAATCTCTCGATCAGCGGCCCACCCGACATATCGCCGTCCACCACCACTTCGAAGATGTCGTTGTGCAGCCCGGGCTTGGCGAAATCCCAGTAGTTGTCGTAGGCCTCGTACAAAAAGTACAAACGATTGAGCCCCTTCACCCACCCGACCTTCACTTTGACGTCCAGATCCTTGGGGTCCGGCTTCCGATCCTTGTTGGTGTCGTCCACCAGTTGGTCCATGCCGATGGCATAATCGTCCGGCACCATCTTCCAATCGTCGGCATTGCCATCCACGCGCGGAATCATGTTCGCCGGAAATTGGAAGATCTTGAAGACAGTGCCCGGACGGTCCGCGGCGGAAATCGTTGGTATCCCGAGCAGCGCCAAAATCAATAACGGTTTCATTCGAACCCCCACCCTACTTGATCACGATGGCTTCATCCCGCTCCGGATGCGCCGCCTTGCCGGTAAAGCGAGTCCGGGTCAAACCCGTGACGTTTTCCGCTTCCAGCGCGGAACTGAACGTCGGCGGGCAGTGGGCGCCCCAGGCCACGCTGCAATCCGTCAGCGTGACTCCGTCCGCGTAACGCACACTGATTCCCGGCGTATGGTGCGCTTCGACGTCGGGATACGCCGTAGTCGGCCGGTTATCAAACACGGCCCCGGGGTATTTGGTCCAGCGGTCGAAGGTGACGGCCACGTGGTCCAACGTCACGTTGCCGATCCGGCTTTCCGGAGTGCCGTTGATGCGGATGCTGTTTTCGGCGCGGCCGGTGACATTACGCACGCGCACATCGTGGATCCTGCCGACTTTGCCGCCCTTGGTGCGCGGAATGGCGGTAAAGGAAATCGCCTCGCCGCGCCCCCACCAGGGCGCCGCCTGGTAACTCGCGACAAATTTGATGTCGCTGAAATCGATCCCGTACACGCTGCCTTCATCGCGCAACTGAATCGTCAACCCG
>JADGNT010000179.1 GCA_017883345.1 Candidatus Solibacter sp.
GACGCGAAGAACTCGGCATCAAGGCGCAGACGCGGGTTGAAAATGTAGAAACTCCAGTGACAGACGAAAGCGTCTGTCCCACCCTTGTGGGGCAGGCGCTTCCGCCTGCCAACCGTCGCGGCTCGGTTATTCTTCGCGTAATGCCACGACCGGGTCCACGCGCGAGGCCTTGCGCGCCGGCAACAGCGAGGCTGCCATAGCCACGGCCACCAGCAGGAGCGCCGCGGCGGAGAAGGTGACGCCATCCAGCGGCGTGACGCCGTACAACATGGCGGTGAGGTAGCGCGTCAGCCCCCACGCCCCGGCGACACCGGCCGCCACGGCAGTGGCGGCGAGCGCCAACGACTCGCGCAGGATCTGCCGGCGCACCTGCTCGGGGCGGGCGCCGATGGCCATCCGAATGCCGATCTCGCGCGTCCGGCGGGTCACCAGGTAGGCCATCACGCCGTAGACGCCGAGCGCGGCCAGAATCACCGCCATGGCGGCGAACGTTCCAATGAGCAGCAATTGGAAGCGCTGCGGGGCCAGGGTGTCCGCCACCCGCTGTTCCATGGTCTTGACATCGAACACGGGCTGGCTGCGATCCACCGCGTACAGTTGGCCCTCCACCGCGCGCGACATGCCGAGCGACATGCCGAGCGACATCGCGAGCGGGTCGCCGGTGGTGCGCACCGAGAGGCGCATCAGGGAGAGAAAGCGGTCCTCGCTCTGGCCGATCGAGCGGTACATCCGCGGCTCCGGCTCCGCGCCCAATTCGCTGCCGCGAATGTTGCCCACCACGCCCACGATGGTCCAGCGATTGGCGTCGTTGCGACCGAACACGATGCGCCGGCCCAGCGGGTCCTCGCCAGGGAAAATCTGGCGCGCGAAGGCCTCGTTGACGACGACGTCGTCCGGTTCCTGCTCCGCGACCTGGATGAGGCGCCCGCTGCGCAGCGGTATCCCCATGGTGCGGAAGAAGTCCAGGCTGGCGACGGTCAGGCTGGCCTGCGGCCGTTGCGCCATGGGCAGCGGCACGCGGCCGGCCACCTGGAAGGTCATGTTTTGAAACGGCCGGTCGCCGGTCAGCGGGAGGTCTGTCGAAATCGCCGCGGAGCGCACCGCCGGTAGGCGCCGGACACGTTCGAGCGCCTGCGCGTAGTAGCGCTCCTGACTTTTGGCGGTGGCATATTCAGGCCCGGTCAGATTGACGCGCAAAGTCAGCAGATTGGCGGCGGAGAAGCCGAGTTCGGTGCGCGCCAGATTGAGGAAGCTCTTGGCCAGCAGGCCCGCCGCGATCAGCAATACCAGCGACACGCCAAGTTCGACCACCACCAGCACCTGCCGCAAGCGCGCCGATGCGCGGCTGCCGCTGTGGCCGCTGCCGGCCGATTTCAGGGCCTCCTGAATTCTCACGCCGGAGACTCCCAGCGCCGGCGCGCTGCCGAATACCAGCCCGGTAATCACGGTCAGCGCCACGGTAAAGGCGAGCGTGCGCAGGTCCATCGCGATCGGCGGATAGCGACCGAGCACCAGCGGCTTCCAGGCGTTGAGCAGGTCAACGGCGAACCACGCCAGGGTGATGCCGGCGAGGCCGCCGGGTACGGCCAGCAGCAGGCTCTCCTGGAGCATCTGGCGCACCACGCGCGCCTTGCCGGAACCGAGTGCCATGCGGACCGCCATCTCGCGATCGCGCGCCGCCGCCCGCGCCAGCAGCAGATTCGCCAGGTTGGCGCAGGCGATGAGCAGCACCAGCAGCACGGCACAGCTCAACACCATCAGCGCCGGGCGCAGGTCGCCGGTGATACGGCGCTGCAGAGGGGTGGCCAGAATCCGCATGCCGTCGAGGAATCCGGCCGTTTCGAAGTCCTTCGGGTACTCGGCCCGAATGCTCGCCGTCAATGGCGGCAACTGCGCCTGGAGTTGCTCGTCACGGAGCGGCGATTTCAGCCGCGCCAGCATGTTCACGAGCCGCATGGGGCGCATGGCGGAGCGCGGACGCTGCCCCGATTCATCCATCGGCAGGGGACGCCAGATCTGTGTTCCCCTGGGATAATCGAAGCCCTGCGGCATGACGCCGACGATGGTGTGCGGCAGACCGTCCAGGGTGAGCGTCTCGCCCACCGCGTGCGGATTGCCGCCCAGCCGCCCGCGCCAGAAGGGATAACTCACCACCACTACCGGCGGCGCATCGCGCCCCTCCTCGGCCCGCGCCAGATAGCGCCCCATCGTGGGAGCCGTGCCCAACACGGAAAAGAAGGAAGGCGTCACCTGGGCCGCGTCCAGTTGTTCCGGCTTTTCCCGGCCGCTCCAGTTCAGCGTGAGCGGGTCGAAGGCGCCCACGTCGGCGAACAGGCGATGCGCCTCGCGGAGGCTGTAATAGTCGGCGCCCAATCCGACCTCCGCCTGACTCTTGCCCATTCGCTCGCTGACCCAGTAGACGCGCCCGGAGTCGGGAAACGGCAGGGGACGCAGCAGAATCGAGTTGACCAGGCTGAATACGGTGGTATTCGCGCCGATACACAAGGCCAGTGTGAAGGTGGCCGTCGACCAAAGGATAGGATCGCGGCGCAGCGCGCGAACCGCGTGGCGTAAGCTCTCGATCATCTTCCCCCCCCGAGGTGACAGAGCGGCGAAAGGCTACTTCCTCTCGCGCATGGAATATTTGTTCAGAACCGTTATCAGCTTAGACGCCGCTTCCGGCATCTTTGCCCCGCTTCCCAGAATTTGTTTGCTGGTCCAGCGTTGGCCGTAGAGAGCCTGGTTCTCGTCCAGATCGTTGCGCAGCGTGGCGCCATCCAGGGAGACGCCGGCGAACAGGCCCTTGGAGCGCGACCACGAGAGGATCTCCGCGTGCATGAACGCGTCGGTCTGGGCGGCTGCATTGCGCCCCACCGGACCGGCCGCCGCGCTGGCATCGGCGCCGATCGTAAACTTGCTGGAGCTTAACTTCTGCATACCGCGCTGGTTCATGACGAGCATGACCACATCGGTCGACGAGACGCCGATCTGAAAGCCGATGCTGCCGCCTTCGATGCGAATGGCGGCGGGCGGTCCCCATCCGGTGCCGCCGGCGGCGCGGCAGAGGGCGAACCCGCGGCCGTACTTTCCGCCGATGCCGAAGGCCGCCTTCTTGAGGCCGGGGACCAGAACGATGCAGTTCGACTTTTCGAGGAGGTCCTGCGGAATCGACCGGTCCGGTGTGCCCATGATCTCGGAGAAGAGGCTGGCCGAATCGTCCAACCGCCCCGTTGTTTTTGTTTTTGCGTCCGCCGCCAGGAGCGGGGTGCAGGCGAGTGTGAATGCAAGTGTCAAAAAAACCCAGCGCATGCCTCTAGCTTAGTACAAGATTGGGGAGAGTGATTTTGACGCGGAGGCGCGGAGGCGCGGAGAAATACGCGGAGAGCGGAAAAGAGCACAGTAAGTCAAAACCTGGGAGCGCGGAGCAAGCGGAGTCTTACGGGCTTCGGTACGGGGCTAGGGTGTAGGCTTCGGGGGGGAGTTACGCCATCAGCGCTTGGGTGACGCGCGAGGCGAGTTGATCGAAGGTAATGATCTCGTAGAGCGAAGGGTCGCTCATGATGCGGGCCACCAGCGCGGCGTGCATGGCATGTCCGGCGCGCTCGGCGATGACGTGACCGAGCAGGGGACGGCCCAACAGCGCGAGGTCGCCGATGAGATCGAGCGCCTTGTGGCGGCAGCACTCGTCGGGGGCGCGCAGACCACCGGGATTCATCGGGCCATGGCTCGTGAAGCAGACGGCGTTTTCCAGGCTGGCGCCGCGGATCAGGCCCATATTGCGCATCTGGTCGAGATCGTTCTGCCAGCCGAACGTGCGCGCGAAGGCCAACTCGGAGGCATAGCGTTCCGGAGTGACTTCGAGTTCGAGGGACTGGCGGCCCACCGGGGCGGGATAATCCGTATCGCAGGTCAGGCGGAAAACTTCGTCGGGAATAATGCTGATGCGCTTGCCCTTATCCTCCACCGAAATGGGGCGGCGGATGCGCAGATAACGGCGCTTGCGGCGGTACTGGCGGATGCCGGCCTGCTCGATCAGGCGCACAAAGGGGAGGCCGCTACCGTCCAGAATCGGCACTTCCAGGTTGTCGATCTCCACGTAGACGTTGTCGATGCCCATGGCGTAGAACACGCTCAAGAGGTGCTCGGTGGTGGAGATCAGGACGCCCTGGCGCATCAGGCTGGTGGCATAACTGACGCGCGCCACATGGCGCCAACTGGCGGGGATGGGGAATGGGTTTAAGCGGTCGAGATCGGTTCGCAGGAAGACCACACCGGTGGAGACCGGCGCGGGGAGGATGCGAATGTTCACGGGCACGCCCGAGTGAAGGCCTACTCCGGAGGCCTCAACCGGGCGAAGTACCGTGGTTTCAAACCGCAACGTGTTTCTCCCGCATCTGGAACTCCTATTACAGCAAGCTCGGAACGTAGTTGACAAGTATCTGATGCGGAAGGACTTGTGAAAGTTACAGTGTGGCTAAACTGCAACACTTTTGCGCTCGGTTTGTGGCGCAATCGCGGCGCTATGCGGGCTACGGCAAGGGAGTTTCGCGGTGCAGCAGGTGGAGGATATTGCCGTCCGGGTCGGTGAAAAAGGCCAGGGAGTTCCCGTTGGTGGTCTGCGCATCGGTAAGAAAACGCGCGCCCTTTTCCTTGAGGCGGGCGTAGGTGCCGGGGAAATCGGCAACCGTAAGAGCGAGGTGGCGCAGGCCGGCGGGATTCATTCCGGCGGCGGGCACGGTATCGGGCGCCGATTCGATGATTTCGATCATCGAGCCGTCGGCAGCTTTGATGAAGACGGTCTGGCTGTGGGCGGACTGGTAATTGATGACGAAATCCAGATGCTCGACGTACCAGAGGGCGAGGCGGAGTGGATCGGGGGACGCGATGGCGACGTGTTCGATGCCGGTGACCATATGAGGGGATTGTAGCGCGGGATGCTTGGAGGTTGTGGAATAGCGAATCACCATGGAATCGGCGCCCGTCTATGGAATAGAATGAGGACTTACGGAGAATCAGATGAAACGGCTGTGTATTCTTTTAATGATTGCTATCGGCGCCTTCGCCCAGACCGCGCCTCCCGCCCCTGCCAAGAAGGCGGCCACCGCGCCCGCCAAGTCCGCGGCGCCCGCCAAGAAGGAAGAGCCCACGCCCGATCGGCCCCCGGGGCTTTACTGGATCATCAATACGTCGATGGGTACCATCACGGCGCAGTTGTACGAGAAGGAGGCGCCGGGCGCGGTGGCCAATTTCGTCGCCCTGACGCGCGGCACCAAGGCGGCCAAGGACAAGAGCGGCGCCATGACGAAGCGTCCCTACTTCACCAATTTGACCTTCCATCGCGTGATTCCGACCTTCATGATCCAGACCGGCGACGGCCAGGCGGGCGATGGCACGGGCGATTGCGGCTTTACCATCAAGGATGAAATCGTCTCCACCCTGAAGTACGACAAGCCGGGCGTGCTCGGCCTGGCGCGCCTTAACCAAAGGAACACCGGCGCTTGCCAGTTCTTCATCACGGTCAAGGACTACATTTCGCTGAATGGCGAGTACACCATCTTCGGCCAGGTGGTAGACGGACAGGACGTGGTCGACAAGATCGCACACGTCGCCAGGGACGGCAACGATAAGCCGCGCACGCCGGTGAAGCTGATCAGCGCGACCATCAAGCGCTACGGTCCGCCGCCCGCCGCGCCGGCAGCTCCGGCCAAGAAAGCGGCCACGCCGGCCCCGAAGAAGGCCCCCGCCAAGCAGTAGGTGGCATAAGGCTCCGCCTGGTGCATCCGAGCGAAGCTCGGACCTGGAGATTGGCCATATTCGAGGGAGCGGGCAGCTGAGCGGCATAGTTAAACCGCTAAGGTGCAGAGCGTCTCGGGAGCCAGGGGCGGTTTCGTAGCGGTCGCGTTCACGGGGGCCAAGGCCGCGAAGTGGTCGATATTCGGCGTGGGATTATCCGGCATCTGGCGAGCGAAGATTTGGTCGCGCAGCAGATTCAGCAGATCCAAGATCGAAGGTCGAATGGATTTTCTTCTCCATAACGGCAGCGGCAGATAGACGGCAGTTCGCGGAAACCCGTAAGCCAGAATGGAAGCCAACATCAGCAAGCTGTAGATGGCGACTTGGAATTGAGGCAGGCGGGTGACAGCCTGAGGACTCCAGACTTGGCCCTGCGCCACGCCGATCAGTGACTTTTCATCGCGATGATTGCACTCGATCTCCCAGCGATCCACGTATGCCTGCAAGAGCGTCCGCAGATCCAGTTGCGGATCGGTGCAGAGGAGAAAAGCGGGCTGGCGGTAGAGCAGCTTGGATCCTTTGCGTAGCCGGTAACCGAGCGGTTTGATGACCACCAGCAGCATGGGCAGATCGGGACCCGCCTTGCGCCAATAGACGTTGCGCAATACCTTGACGGGGATTTGCCGAGCTTCGCCGGCGGCGAAACAACGGACCTTTACTACCGGCACGGCGTCATCGTGTAACACTTGTTCGGGCGTGGGCGCCACCGGGCCATAGCGGTGGGGGCGTCCAGCGGAGCGGGTAGCAGCGGCGGGCGGCAAAGCCTGAAACAGCTTGGCATCTTTGCGGACGCGTCCGATGAAAGTCGTGCGCTCGGGTAATTGCCGCAGCACCGTGCGGTTAGTGTAGGAACCGTCGCCGCTGACTAGTAACTGACGCTGGCGTGTGTCTGGCCGGGCGTCCAATGCCTGGCGCAGAGACTGCAATACGCGCACTCCCACTTGAGTCAGAGCGCGCAGTTTTTTCTGGAGTCGATATTCCTGCTCCTCGGGGGTGAGGGGAGGGGCCTTCTGGCTACGTCGTTTGGCAGCGGTCTTGGTTGACTCCTTCTTTTGATTCCTTTGGTTCTTCCGGGCGTGCTTGCGGGCGCGGTTCCGGCTCGGCTTCGGATCCTTTTGGGAGTCCTGGTTCTTCGGTTTGACGGCGGGAGGCGCCGGCTCGAAGCGCACGGGTAGGGCGCGCGCCGGCCCCAGAAACTGCGCGGCCCGCACCAGGATGGAGGCTTGTACGAAGCGCAGTCCACGGCACAGATTCAGATGAAAGGCTGGCGACAGCGGGTCGCGTGCGTAGGTGGCGCCGGGGATGTGACGGCCGGTCTTTTTGCAAAGCGTATCGTCCAAGGCGGCCACCACCGGCGCCTGCTCGGAAGGCAGCAACTCCGCCAGGTGATCGAAGATGGGATCGAATAAGGCGTGGGGTTCCCACGGACTGCGCGAGAACAGGCGATAGTCGGCGCTCCAGTCCCGAAACTGCCGCCCCATGGCGCAAATGGCGTTGCTGGTCAGATGCGTACGCAGGCAGGTGAGTAGACCATAAGCCAGACGCTGCGCACGTAGCCAGGTGCGCTGTTGCGGAAAGGCGGAACGCCAGGGCTGCAACAGTTCATGGAACTTCTCCAATAAGAGCATGGCAAGGTGGAGGCGCCGGGAGTGGACACAAGCGTTGGCGCCAATGTGACTCCAGTGGGTACAGCAGAATGTCTTTGCAGGTGCCCTGGGCCTGATGGGTGCGATCCATGCGGCCGCGGCCTTGCGTCTGGCCCACATAGATCCAGTTGGCGGCACGGTAACAGGTTCCAGTGTAAGGTCGGTCCACCAGGGTCTCCAACAGCAGGGGCCGCACTCCGTAGGCGGCCAGCCAATCGGTGGGGAGTTGACGAGCGGCCAGGGCCAAAATGTGGCTCGCCAAGTGTGGGACTTCGACCCAGGGCAGAATCAGAAAGCGAGCGTTGTTGACGAGGAGGGGAAGGTTGGCCCGGCGCGCGGGGTCGCTCCACCCGATCCAGGCATCGCGCGGCGCCATTTTCCAGGCGGCACTGGTGAACAGCAAGCAGGCCAGCACACCTTGCGATGGAGCGTGCACGAAGTAGCGCAGTTGCGCGCCGTAGGGAACCCGATAGCCCAGCGGATGATAGCGCTGAATGTACTGCTGAAACAGGCGGCGGCCGGAGAGGTCTTGAATCAACTGCAATGGCAGCGGCTGGTACTCGGCCAGAGGTCCGCGCAAGGGTGGTTGCGGATCGGCCTGCGGATCGGCGGCAAAGCGATGGGCGCCCCGTGGCTTGGTGACGCGCAACTCCGGCAAACTCGGCAGGCAGTCGTGCTCTTGCCACTTCTGCAACCACTCCACGCACTCCGGACTCTTCAGCTTCCCATTCGGCCGGCGCCATTGCAGCAACTCACAGATGGTGTAGGCAAGCTCGGCCTGACTGAGGCGAGGGAAATCGGCAATGATCTGGCGAACCAGACTCAGTTCGCTGGCGGTAAGCACGCGCCCGCAGAACGAAACGGTCTTCTCCAAATGTCTTGCTCTCCTGCGGCGCCTGCCTGCATCAGGAGCCGTCCAGAGTAGGGTAGAGCATCCGGGAACAAAAGTCCAGCGAAATCTGCCACGCCCACTTTATGGCGCGAATGGCCAATCTCCAGGGGCAGGCGCTTTCGCCTGCCAACGCCTGATCGAACCCGCGGTTGGCAGGCGAAAGCGCCTGCCCCACCGAAGGCACCGATGACCCAGCCGAGCCAAGA
>JADGNT010000180.1 GCA_017883345.1 Candidatus Solibacter sp.
TCACGTTCAAAGCCAATGCGAACCTGGTGATCATCAACGTCAGCGCCAAGGATAAAGCGGGCCTCGCGGTGGAGGGACTCAAGGCGGAAGACTTCACCGTGCTGGAAGACGGCAAGCCGCAGAAGGTCTCGGTGTTCGAGTATCAGCGCATCTCCGCCAAGCCGGAACCGTTGAAGGAGTTGACGCTGGACGACCAGTTCCAGTTGCCGGAAGCGCCCAAGACGACGATCACGTCCGCCACGCCGGGGCAGATCCAGTATCACGACAAGCGGCTGATGGTGTTCTTCTTCGACTTCTCCTCGATGCAGATCCCGGACCAGTTGCGCGCGCAGGACGGCGCACTCGATTACCTGAAGAGTCACATCACCAAGGACGACGTGGTGGCGGTGCTGTTTTACGCCAGCGTGATTCAGGTATTGAGCGATTTCACCAGCGACCGCGATGTGCTGACCAGGGTGATCAAGGGACTGCCCATCGGCGAGGCGAGCGAACTGGCCGCGCTGGCCGACACCGGCGATGAGAACGGCGAGGACACGCAGGCCGCGTTCGTGGCCGACGAAAGCGAATTCAACATTTTCAGCACGGACAAAAAGTTGGCGGCGATCGAAGAGGCGGCGAAGATGCTGGCCTCTTTCCCCGAGAAGAAGGCGCTGGTGTACTTCTCCGGCGGCGCCACGCGTTCCGGGCTGGACAACGAAGCGCAGTTGCAGGCGGCGATCAACGCGGCGACCAAGGCGAACCTGGCGATCTACTCGATCGATGCGCGCGGCTTGACGGCGGACCCTCCGGGCGGCGGCGCATCCAAGGGCGGCTCGCGCGGGAGCGGCATCTTCAACGGGGCCGTGCTCAACTCGCAGCGGTCGGCCCAACTGGCGTCGCAGGATACGTTGTACACCCTGGCGGCGGAGACCGGCGGCAAGAGCTTCTTCGACAGCAACGACATCGCGATGGGCATCCAGCGGACGCAGGAGGCGATGGGCAGTTACTATCTGTTGGGTTACTACAGCACGAACAACGCGCTGGACGGGAAATATCGTAAGATCTCGGTGAAGTTGAACAATGCGAAGCTGGCGGCCAAGCTGGAGCACCGCGAAGGCTACTACGCGGACAAGGTCTGGGGCAAGCTGAACGCGCAGGATAAGGAGCAGCAGCTTAAGGAAGCGCTTTCGGCGGGAGACCCGGCCACCGATTTGCCGCTGGCGTTGCAGATCGATTATTTCCGCGTGTCGCCCACGGCGTACCTGGTGCCGGTTTCGATCAAGATTCCGGGCTCGGTGGTGGCACTGGCGGCAAAGGGCGGGGCGGCCACCACGCAGTTCGATTTCGCGGGCCAGATTCAGGACGAAAAGCACGCGGTGGTGGGCAACGTGCGGGACAAGATCGAGATCAAGCTCAATCCAGCCGCCGGCGCCACGGTGACGACGGCCGGCGCGCCGGCGGCGGCCCCCGCGGCCGGGGCTACCACCACCAAACCCGCGGCGACACTCGCCGCCACCCCCGCGGCCGCAACACCAGCGACCTCCGCCCGGAAGAGCTTCCAGTATGATGCCGGCTTTACCCTGGAGCCCGGCAAGTACCGCATGAAGTTCGTCGTCCGCGAAAATATCACCGGCAAGATGGGGACCTTCGACACCAAATTCACCGTCCCCGACCTGAGCGCCGACACCTCCGGCCTGAAGTTAAGCACTGTCATCTTGAGCAACCAGAGGGAACCGGTGACGGCCGCGGTGGGCACGGCGGAACGCTTCTCGCGGAAGGAAGTGCGTGCCAACCCGTTGATCGTGGGCGACCACAAAGTGGTGCCCAACATCAACCATGTCTTCCGGCGCAATCAGAGTCTGTACGTGAATTTCGACGTGTATGACGCCCTGCCCGACCCGGCCAACACCAAGAACCGGCGCGTGAAGGTCACCTTGAGCCTGTTCAACAAAAAGTCCGTGAAGACCTTTGAAGTGGGCCCCATCGAAGCCACGCAACTGGCGGCCACCCGTCCGGAAGCGGTGCCGGTACAGATCGAAATTCCGCTGAAGGACGTGACGCGCGGCGAGTACGTGTGCCAGATCAACGTGGTGGACGAGGTAGGGCGGAAATTCGCGTTTCCGCGCGCGCCGATTATCGTGCAGTAGCGGGGGCGGTATAGTAGCAGTAATCGATGCTGCGCGATCCGAGTCTGATTCCGCTCTCGCACCAACACCATAACGGGCTGGCCCTGTGCGTGATGACGCGGCGATCCCTGGCCGCGGACTCTTCACCAGGGAACGTGGCGAAGCTGGCGCGGCGCGCCGTCGGCCGGTACGAGTTGGAGCTGGCCAATCATTTCGAGATTGAGGAGCAGGTGCTGTTTCCGGCATGCGGAGAGCTGCCTCCGATCGCGCTACTGGTGGCGGAACACCGCATGATCGAGGGCCTGATCGCGCAATTGCGCACGGCGCCAACGAGCGCGCTGCTGGAGCAGTTTTGCGCGCTGCTGTCGACGCATATCCGGCGGGAGGAGAACGAACTCTTCGAGCAGATTCAGCGCGCCCTGCCGCGCGAGGTGTTGGACCGTGCGGGCAGCGAGATCGATCGGCGGGCGGTGCGGATTTGTATGTGAGGACGAAAGGCGTCCCTTCAACGCAGAGGTAAGCGCAGAGGAAAACATGCCCCCTCGAAAGGGGGCGGCCCAGAGGGCACCCCAGCCTGAAAGGCTACGCTACGGTGCTACGTCACGGGGCCGGGATTGAAGGGGGCGAGTGTATTGGCCAGGCCCCAATGCTCTGCCCAGGTCTGGCGGCGGCCGCTGGCCACATCGAGGATCAAGCGGAAGAGCTCCCAGCCGACTTCCTCTATGGTCGCGTGGCCTGTCGCAATACGGCCGGCGTCGAGATCGATGAGGTCCGCCCACTTCTCCGCCAGCGCGGTACGCGACGACACCTTGATCACGGGAACCATCGCCAGTCCATAAGGACTGCCTTCGCCGGTGGTAAACACGTGCAGGTTCATGGACGCCAGTTGCTGCGTGCCGCAGATGAAATCGCTGGCCGGCGTGGCGGCGAAGACCAGGCCCTTGGCCGTCACCTTCTCGCCATGCGTAGCCACGGCGCGGATGGCGGTGCTGCCCGCCTTGGCGATGCTGCCCAGCGCCTTCTCGACGATGTTGGCGAGGCCGCCGCGCTTGTTGCCGGGCGTGGTATTGGCGCTGCGGTCGGCCGCTCCGCGCGCCAGGTAATCGTCGTACCAGCGCATCTCGCGGATCAAATCGCGCGCCACGCCAACGGTAGCCGCGCGCGGGGTCAGCAGGTGAATCGCGTCGCGCACCTCGGTGACCTCGGAGAACATCACCGTGGCTCCGGCGCGCACCAGGAGGTCCGCGGCGTAGCCGACCGCGGGATTGCAGGTCACACCGGAGAAGGCGTCGCTGCCGCCGCATTGCAGCCCTACCACGAGTTCCGACGCGGGGACCGTCTGGCGGCGGCGCCGGTCGAGCTCCACCAGGCGCTTTTCGGCGGCCCGCATGATGGCCGCGACGCTCTCGCCGAAACCGCGCTCGTCCTGCAGGCGGATCACGTTGCCCTCGCCCAGGATCGGGAAACCGCCGGGGAAGTCGCCGGGGAACAAACGCGTGGGTTGCAGTTTTTCGCACCCCAGGCTGACCAGCAGCGGCTGCCCCGCCAGGTTGGCATGAAGCGCGATGTGATTTAGCGTGCGGATGGGCACGGCGGCGCCCGGCGCATCGATGGCCACGCCGCAGCCATAGGAGTGGGTGATCGAGACCACGCCATCCACGTTGGGGAAGCGTGGCAGAATCTCCGCCCGAATGCGCTGCGCTGTGTACTCCACGGTGGGCGCCACGCACTGCACCGTGGTGGCGAGGCCCAGCATGTTCTTGGTTCCGGTTCCGCCATCGGCATTGCGGTAGCCCTCAAACGTGTAGTTTTCCAGAGGCAGCAGCGTGGGAGGGATGGCGGTGGCAAGGGACAGGGCGTCGAGCGGCGGGGCGGCCGGCATGTCGAGCAGTTCCTCGCGCACCCAACTGCCGGCGGCGATGGGGCGGTTGGCGAAGCCGATGGTCTGACCGTAACGCAGCACCGGTTGGCTGGGCGCCAAATCGTGAAGGGCGATTTTGTGCGACTGGGGAATGCGCTCGCGCGCCACCAGGCCATCGGGCAAAAGCGCGCCCGGCGCTACGCCCTCCGGGTGCACCAGGATGGCGACATTGTCGCGGGCGTTGACGCGAATGTACATATGCGAAAATGCGGCCAGACGTGGGGCAGGCAATCTTGCCTGCGGACACGCTTTCCAGCGTGTCCAGGCGCCGGCTGGAAAGCCGGCGGCAGCCAGGATTGGCTGCCCCACGACACTCAATCACGCGCGGCTGAGGACGTCTCTCACGCTGCCGCTCTGCTCCTGAATCTTGGCCTGGAGCATCATCAGGGCGTAGATCAACTGCTCCGGGCGCGGCGGGCAGCCGGGGACATAGACATCGATGGGGATCACCTGGTTGACCGGGGTCAGGGCGTAGTTGTTGAAGACGCCGGTGGAGGTGGCGCAGGCGCCCATCGAGATGGCCCACTTGGGTTCGGGCATCTGCTGGTAGAGGTGGCGGATGACGGGCGCCATCTTCTGGGAGACGCGGCCGGCAATAATCATCAGGTCGCTCTGGCGCGGGGAACCGCGGAAGACTTCGGCGCCGAAACGCGCGATATCGAATCGCGAGGCGCTCATCGACATCATCTCGATGGCACAGCAGGCCAGTCCGAAGGTCATGGGCCAAATGGAGTTTTTGCGTGCCCAGTTGACGGCGGCATCCAGCGACGTCATGACGATTCCTTCGTTGGCAGCCGCGGCGGCATTGTCGACCTGGTAGTCGTCAATGCGCGAGAAAAGTTCCACGGGACCGCTGGCTAAGGGGTTATCCATACCTTCTATTTTCGCATGGACAACCCAGGGACAGACAGGACTGCCAGCGAATTTCCGGCAAAGTGCGCCAGAAATTCATGGCAGTCTAGTCTGTCCCCAATGTCCTGTAAAATCAAAGTACCCTCTACATGCCATCCGACTCATTCGAGCAGCTACTCGACCGCGCCGCATCCTGGTTTGGGATCGATGGCGGTTTTTGGGATATTTTTGGCAACTACCACACCACGTCGGTGGCGGCCAAGCAGGCGATTCTGCGCGCCCTCGGAGTAGCGGCGGATTCGGCCGCGGATCTGGAGCAGGCGCTGGTGGCGCTGGCGCGCAACGAATGGGAGCGGCTGCTGCCGCCCGCGGTGGTGGCCGGGGAGGCCGGTCCGGTGGAACTGCCGCTGCATGTCCCGGCGGAACGGCTGGGCGCACGCGCGCGCTTCGTGGTGCGCCGCGAGGACGGAGAAAGCAGCGAATTCGAACTCAATCTGTGGGAACTGCCGCAGGTGGCCTCGGTGGGAATGGACGGGCGGACGTGGCTGCGCGTTCAGGCCATGCTACCCATGCAACTGCCGCTGGGCTATCACGAGGTGTCGGTAAGCGTGGGCGGGAGCCAAGCGTCCACGCGCTGCATCGTGACGCCGGAGCGCGCGTATATGGACCCGCACCTGGGACGCGGCGGGCGCGCGGCGGGGATCGCGGTCAGCCTGTACGGCGTGCGTTCGGAGCGCAACTGGGGATGCGGCGATTTCCACGATCTGCGGGGAGTGATCGATTGGGTGGCGGAAGAACTCGGGGCGAGTTTCGTTTCCCTCAATCCGCTGCACGCCATCCACAACCGGCGGCCGTTCAACACCAGCCCCTACCTGCCGAATAGCATCTTCTACCAGAACTTCCTCTATCTGGATGTGGAGGGCATGGAAGATTTCGAGCGGTGCCGGCGGGCCCGGGCGTTGCGCGAAACGGCGGAAGTGGCGCGCGAGATCGAGGAACTGCGCGCCACGCCGTATGTGGAATACGAACGGGTGAGCGCGCTCAAATTGCGCTTCCTGAAACTAGGGTTCGCGCAGTTTCTGCGCGAACGGCGTAACGGGTCTGCCCGGGCGCGCGCGTTTGAGGCCTTCCGCGAACGCGAGGGCGACCTGCTGGAGAGGTACGCCACCTATTGCGCGCTGGACGAAGAGTTGCACCGGCGGAACGCCGACCTCTGGATGTGGACCGACTGGCCGGCGCCTTACCAGGACCCGGACTCGGCGGAGACGCGCGCTTTCCGCCAGAAGCGCTGGCGCCGCGTGATGTTCTATCAGTACCTGCAATGGCAGATCGACCTGCAACTGGCGGGGGCGCAGCAGTGGGCGCGCGACCGGCACCTCTCGATCGGGCTCTATCACGATCTGGCGCTGGCCACGGACCGCTTCGGCAGCGACCTGTGGGCGCACCGGCCGTTCTATGTGGCGGGGTGCCGCGTGGGTTCGCCGCCTGACGATTTCTCTCCGAAGGGCCAGGACTGGGCGTTTCCGCCGCCGAACTCGGCGCGGCATCGCGAAGACGGGTACCGGCTGTTCGCCGAATCCATCCGCAAGAACTGCCGGCACGGCGGGGCGTTGCGCATCGATCACGTGATGCGCCTCTTCCGGCTGTTCTGGATTCCCGACGGGGTGGAAGCCACCGAGGGCGCCTACGTGCTCGAACGCAACCACGATTTCGTGCGCATCCTGGCGCTGGAGAGCGTGCGCAATCGGGTGGTGGTGGTGGGCGAGGATTTAGGCACGGTGGATCCGGCGATTCGCGAGACCCTGGCGCGCTTCGGCATTTTGAGCTATCGGCTGTTCTATTTCGAAAAGAACGAGCGCGGCGAATTCCGGCGCAGTGACGAGTATCCGGTGCAATCGCTGGTCTCTTCCACGACGCACGATCTGCCCACGCTGGCGGGCTTCTGGGTGGGCGCCGACATCACGGCGCGGCGCGCCGCCGGGATCATCGACGCCGAAGTGCGAGACGCGCAACTCGAGCAGCGGCGGACGGAGAAGCAGAAGATGCTCGACGTACTGTTCCAGTTAGAGTTGGTGCGCAAGGATCTGCCGCGCTCGGCGGCAGCCTACGCGGAACTGACGGGCGAGTTACACAACGCCATTGTCGGGTTTCTGGCGATGACGCCTGCGCAATTGCTGGCCATCAATCAGGAGGACCTGACCAAGGAAGTGGATCAGCAGAATCTGCCGGGGAGCACCTGGCAGTATCCCAACTGGGGACGCAAGATGCGCTTCACTATCGAGCAGTTGCGAGGGGATGCCGGGACGCGCGGGTATACCACGATGTTTCACGATTGGATCGAGCGCTCGGGGCGGCGCAATCAGCGGGATTAGTGCCCTGCGACTGTGAGGAAACACGCGCCGTATGAACACCGCTTGCTCACGCGCGCGGCTCTGATCGGAGCCCCGACCGGGGTACCCTATGGGTCGGGAGGGGTTGCGTCAAGACACTAAACCACCCGGTCACGGACCTAGCCGGCGAGGCTGCTGAAATAAACCTACTTCTGCTGCAAATCGACGTTCTTAACGAGGGTCGGACCCGTGAGAGCAATTCGGCCCTGATAAACGCGGCGGCCATTCATGTCCACGAGGAGGATGTAGTCGCCGTTGCGGAGCCCCCGCAGAGTGTACTCGCCGTCAGGGCCTGTCCGGGTGACGCTGACTGCAGCCGGGCCCCGCGCACCGATTAAGTTCGCGGTGATCACCGCGCCCGCAAGCGGTGCGCGGCGGACCGTCACGCGGCCGGAGAGGTCGGCGGCGGCAGCCAGCATGGCGGACAACAGCAGCCCGCTAATGAATGCCAAGGCTCTTGAGTTGTGCATCGCTTACCTCCAGTTTTGGAGCGATCTCCTGGGCTACGGAGCTCTCGGTCTGCATATCCCATACCGGAAGGGTAACCTTCTGGGGGGCTGAGCCGGGGGTAGCACCATTGACGGAAAAGGGTTGTTGGCCGAGGACGGTGTCGCCGTCGATATAGAAAATTGAGTAGGATGCCTTCGTGGCGAGCAGAGGAACCTGCCACACGATGTCGCCACGATAGGTTTGGTCATAGTCGGGTTTCACAACGAGAAGCAGCCGGATTTCCTTCTGTCCGTTGATCTTGCCGATGAGGATGGCAGTGGGCAACTGCTGGGCTTCCAGCGCCACGACGCTTCTGAACGGCAGGATGATCATCACGGCGCCGAGAACGAATAGAGCGACGGCCGAGGTGAAGTTCGCCTTGATCTTTCCCCACTCCAACGCGTTGGGAGCGCCGGAGTCGCTGAGGACCGCTTTGCCCTTGATGACGAAAACGACCGAGGCCAGGATGACGAGGAATCCGGCGGCGACGCATAGGTATCCAAGGGTCGCGCCCGTAGATTGAAGCAGAAAAGCGAACATAGGCAGCCTACCTTTCCGGCCGGACCGCATCAGTCTCAGTGAACGGGAATCCCAGGAAGACTTCACGGTTCCAAATCAGTATAGTCCCATCCGCCGTCTTTTGATCCCGCGAAGTGCATTTTTGTCGCGGGAATCGCTGGGCGCCCGCCTAAAAGCTGTATCCCACGCTGAACATGGGGCTGAACTGGTGGAGCATTCCGTGGCGCGTGGCGCCAGAGGCCGG
>JADGNT010000181.1 GCA_017883345.1 Candidatus Solibacter sp.
ACATGGTGCGCCATCCGAATTAGCGTAGTCCACGCGATACCCGCCGCATATCCGCCCAGCACATCCGTGGGGTAATGCACGCCCAGGTACACCCTGGAGAGCCCGATGGTCAGCGTGCACCCCAGTGCCGCGCTCCACATCGCCAGTTTGCCCGCCAGCGGCCACTCCTCGCGAATCAGGATCTCCGCCAGGCACAGGCAAAAACAAAAAGACACGAAGGCGTGGCCACTGGGAAAACTGTAGGTGAACGGCAGCGGATAGTCAAACCAGGGCTCCGGACGCGGCCGGTGGAAGAACAGTTTCATGGCCTCGTTGACCAGGTTGGCGCCAACCACGGTGACCCCGAACCGTGCGGCTTCCCGCCCCCTGGCCGCGCGCGCCAGCCACGCCGCAATCAGCACTCCGCCCGGCCACAGCCCCCATCCGCCGCCCGCTAGACTCGCGGCTTTCATTACCCAGGTCAGCCACGGGCGGGCATAGGCGTGGACCGCGTCGCGCCCAGCCGTATCGAACTGCGGAATCCCGGCGCGCGAAGCTAACCAGGCGAGCCAGGCGAAGAGGAGCACTGCGCCCAACGCGATTGCCGCGTCGCGCGCTGGGTGGAACTTGGATCGGATCACTGCTTCTACTTTACAATTCGATAAAAACCGGCGCGGTGCATTGTGACACAATAAATGTTCCCTCTATGCGCTTCCAGCCATTTGCGCTCTTATTCTGCGTCCTCGCCTTGCACGCTCAGACGCCGCTCGGGACTGTGTCGGGGCTCGCCGTCGATGCCTCGGGAGGCGCCGTCACCGCGGCTTCCGTAACCCTCACCAACAACGACACCGGCGTGCGCCACTCTACGGCCACCAACAGCAGCGGCGCCTACGCGTTCCCCGACCTTCCCCCCGGAACCTACCGCCTCGGAGCCGACGCTAAAGGCTTCCGCCCGCTCGAAACCCGCAACTTCCCCGTGGAGGCCTACCGCACCGTGCGCCAGGATCTCAAATTCGAGGTCGCCTCCGCCTCCACCGAAGTGGTCGTCACCGAAGCCGCCTCCGCCGTGGTGCAACTCGAATCGCCCGCCGTGGGCAGCAACCTGGCGCCCCGCCAGATCGTCGAGACCCCCACCAACCTCCGCAGCGTGTCCAAGAACTCCGGCGATTCGGGCCTCATCTCCAGCATCCTGCCGCTCACCGTACCCGGCGTGGTGCAGGTGGGCAACGGCGCCAAGTGGCTCACCCCTGGCGCCGGCGCGACCAGCGTCAAAGTCAAGGTGGACGGAATCGAGACCACCTTCGGCAACTTCGGCAGCCCCGACAACGTATCCCAACCTTCCGTCGAAGCCATTCAGGAATTCACCGCCAACCTGCTCACCACGCGCGCCGAGTTCGGCGGCATGGGCACCATCACCACCGCCACCAAATCGGGCGCCAATGCCTGGCACGGCAGCCTCTTCTGGTACCTGCGCAACAGCGGCACCGATGCGCGCAACGCCTTCGCCCCCACCAAGCCCTTCCAGAACCTGCACAACTACGGCGGCACCGCGGGCGGACCCATCCGCCGCGACAAAACGTTTTTCTTTTTCGATTTCGACGGTCTGAAGGGCGTGTCTGCCTACTTGTTCACCCCCAACGTGCCCACCGTCGCCATGCGTCAGGGCGATTTTTCCGCCTTCGCCGCCCTCAAGAATCCCTTCACCGGCGTCAATCCCTTCAACGGGAATTCCATCGCCGCGCCGTCTCTCAGTTCCCAGGCGCTCAAAGCCCAGGACCTCCTTTTCCCTCTGCCGAACTTTGGCGCGCCTACCCTGACCGCGGCCAATTATCGCGCCGCCTTCACCGGCCCCGAAGTCCACCGCACCGAAGAGATCAAGCTCGATCACAACTTCAGCGACGGCCACCGCGTCTTTCTGCGCTACGAAAACCGCAAGGACAATTACGATATCCCCGGCGCGCGCTCGGCCCTGCCCCCCACCACCGTCGGCACGTCCTACAACGAGCGCCGCGTCAACTTCTGGACCGCCGGCGATATCCTCGCCATCCGTCCCAATCTGCTCAACGAAGTCCGCGCCGGTGTCGTCATCCTGGTCTCCGCCAGCAGTTCCAATTTCACCGGACAAGGCGTCCTCCAACAACTCGGGATTCAAGGGCTGCCCGACCGCGGGCCCATCCACAACATGCCGATTTTCAGCGTCAGCGGCTTTGCCAGTAACAACATCAACCTGCTCAACCCGGTTAACGACGGCCACGCCCAGTTGGCCGACAACCTGAGCTGGGTGCACGGCCGCCACGCCATGAAGTTCGGCCTGGAGCACGTCAACTTCTTCGTCAACCGCTACATGCCGAATACCTCCGGAATCCAGGTCTTCGGCAGCTTTGCCTTCAGCGGCAAATTCACCGGCAACGCCTATGCGGATTTCCTCCTCGGCCTGCCCGCTACCGTCACCCGGCTGGAGCCCTTCCCCGCCCAGTACAACCGCTTTCGTGACTGGTCCGGCTATGGGCAGGACGATTTCAAAATCACTCGCAAGCTCACCCTGATGTACGGCCTGCGCTGGGAATACAACGGTCCGGCTTACGCACTCAACGACAACCAGTACTCCTTCGACCTCGCTACCGGCAAGATCGTCGTGCCCAACCAGGCGGCCCAGAAACTCTTCAGCCCCTACTTCCCCACCACTTTCCCCGTGGAAACCGCCGACCAGATCGGCGCTGGCCGCTCCTTGCGCAAGGCCGACAAGAACAACTTCGCGCCCCGCTTCGGCTTCGCCTATCAGTTGGACAACGCGGGCAGGACCGTCTTGCGCGGCGGTTGGGGCGTCTACTACTCCCACTACTCGGGCAACATCCCCGGCGATCTTTCGCGCGGACCCTATGCCGCCACCACCGTGTTCACCAACAACATCGTCAACGGCGCCGCCCAGTTGACGCTGGCCAACCCGTTCTCCGTCCCCGGCACCCCGGGCACGGTCGCGCTGTCCGCGGTCACGCCGAATCTGAAGAACAGCTACGCCCAGCAGTACACCCTCACCCTGGAGCGCGAACTCACCCGCGATATCGGCCTGCGCCTCAGCTACATCGGCTCCAAGGGAACCCAACTCGCCTACCGCCGCGATGTCAATCAGCCCGTGGCATCCACCGTGGCCTTCAGCAACGCGCGCCGCCCGTATCCCCTCTTCGGCAGCATCAACTACGCCGATAACGGCGCCAATATGCTGTACAGCGGCATGCAGACCGCCGTGCAGAAGCGCTTCAGCAAGGGGCTCATGTTCATGTCCACCTGGACCTGGGCCAAGGAACTCAGCGATACCGACGATACCGACGATTTCGAGCTCAACAACACCATCGAGAACACCTACAACCGCCGCCGCGATCGCGGCAACGTCTACTCCGTGCCCCGCCACCAGTGGATGAATCAGGCCCTCTACGAGCTGCCCCTCGGCAAAGGACAACTGCTGTCGGGCTGGCAGATCAATGCGCTCCTCAACCTCAGTACCGGCAACTGGTTCTCGCCCGTGATCTCTGGACCCGACCCCAGCAACACCAACACCACCACCCTGCGCCCCGACGTCAACGGCGCGATCCCGCTGCCCCACACCGTGAATCAGTGGTTCGATCCTGGGGTGTTTACCACCCCGGCCAGCGGTAATTTCGGCAACGCCGGCCGCGGCATCATCCAGGGCCCGGGCTATGTCCTGCTCAACACCGGCTTGCAGAAGACGGTGCACCTGGAGAAACTCGGAATGCTCCAGTTTGTGGCTTCGTTCCAGAACGTTTTGAACCACACCAATCTGGGCGAGCCTTCCGGCGGCGGCGGTGGCGCCACCGGCCTGGTCGTTAATAACACAAACGGCGGCAAGATCACTTCGACCCACATCTTCCCGGCCGCCGGATCGCCCCGCACCGGCCAACTCGGCATCAGGTGGAACTTCTAGTACCGGGAACAGGTGGAACAGACCACCGGCTCTTGTGGTCATGCCTCAGCCGCTGACGTTGCTTTACTGAGTGCGCTTTGTCACATTGACCGGCGCAGTACGGAGATCATTCGGGAACTTCTGGCTGGTTGCTAGGAATCGAATATAGAGTAAGCAGATCCGTGGTTGTGAATCAAGGGAGGGGTTCCTTGCTGTCATTAATGAAATCAATAGCTGTAATTGTGCTCTTCTCCGTGCTGAGCCACGCTCAGGTCAATATACTTACCGCCAACGGAAACAATGACCGCACCAACTCAAACTTACAGGAAACCCAGCTTTCTCCGGCCACCGTAACTTCATCCGCTTTTGGCAAGCTGGGAGTCCTTCCGGTGGATGGCCAGGTATACTCGCAGCCGCTGATTGTCAGCGGGTTATCGGTTTCCGGCGGCACAACGCACAACGTCGTGTTCGTCACTACCATGCACAACAGTGTGTATGCCTTCGATGCCGACGCCATGTCGCCAGTCTCCACGCTGTGGCAGGTCAACCTGGGGGCGTCGGTGCCCGCCTTGCTGCTGTATGGCCCGGATGGCGATATCGCCAATGAGATCGGCATCCTCAGCACCGGCGTCATCGACCTGCAACGCGGGGTCCTGTATGTGGTGGCGGACACTCTCGTAGGCGGCACGCCGGTCTTTTATCTGCACGCGCTCGATCTGGCCACTGGCGCCGAACGGCTCAATGGTCCAGTGGCGCTGACCGCGTCAGTACCCGGGACCGGCTCGGAAGCGCGCCCGGATGGAACTGTCCCCTTCGATCCAATGCAGCACATCCAGCGCCCCGGTTTGCTTCTGGCCAACAATTCGGTGTACGTCGCCTTCGGTTCCCATGGCGACCAGGATCCTTACCACGGCTGGATGCTCGGCTACGACGCCTCGGATGTGAGCCGCCAGCTTGGCGTGTACATCAGTACGCCGGATGGCAACGCCGGTTCGTTCTGGCAATCGGGGCGCGGTCCAGCCGCCGATGAGCTGGGTAACATCTACGCCGTGACCGCCAATGGCGACTACGACGGCATCCGGAATTTCAGCCAGAGCTTTTTGAAGCTGCCCGCCAAGGGATCCGCTCCCCTGGATTGGTTTACCCCTTCCGAGTGGAAATCGATGTCCGACAATGACGACGACCTATCCGCCGGTCCCGCCTTGATCACCGGCACGCATACCTTCATCGGCGCCGATAAGGGGGGCAACTTATATGTAATCGACGGTGATGCCATGCGCCAGCCGGGCAGTGCTGTCATCATCGCGGCATCCGCCGGATCCATCTTCAATTTCGCCCTCTGGAGCCGCGGCGGGAACGCGAGTGTCTACACGCAAGGCGAGGGGGAACCGGTGAAATGTTTTCAGGTCACCGGCAACGCCGTGAATCCCGGCCCTGTCTCCACCGCCGTCAATTCCATTCCATTTGGGCGCATCGGAATGACCATTTCGGCGAACGGCGGCCAGGAGGGTTCCGGGATTCTGTGGGAGAGCACCGGCGACTACTTCGCCGGGACGCCCGGCACCCTGCACGCATACGACGCGTCCAACCTGGCCAACGAGGTGTGGAACAGCGACACGAATCCCGCTCGCGACCTGATGCCGCCGGTCGCCAAATTCGCCTCGCCCACGGTCGCCAATGGCAAGGTCTACGTGCCCAGTTTTGCCAACGTGGTCGCGGTCTACGGCTTACTCTCGCCGCCGGGCAGCGTTGGCGTAACCCCCTCCATCTCCGCGGTGGCACACGCCGCCAGCTATTCCCAGGATGCCGTCGCTCCCGGTGAAGTGGTCGCCATCTTCGGCTCCGGTCTCGGTCCGCCCATTCCGGCGGGCCTCCAGTTGGATGCCTCCGGATCCGTTGCCACTACCCTCGCCGATACCCGGGTTCTGTTTGATGGCGTGGCGAGCCCCATGATTTTCTCGAGCGCCGGCCAGATCGACGCCGTCGTGCCTTTCGGCGCGGCCGCCGGCCGGGTGCCGGTACAGGTGCAATACCAGGGGCAGGTCTCCGCGCCATTTCCCGTGACCGTGGTGCCCGCTGTCAGCGGCATCTTCTCCGCCGACGCCTCTGGCGCGGGTCAGGCCATCATACTGAATCAGGATGGCGGCATCAATTCGCCGGCCCTTCCGGCCGCGCCCGGTTCGGTGGTCACGCTCTGGGCGACTGGCGCCGGCCAACTTTCGCCTTCCGGAATTGACGGCGCGGTGGACGCCGGCAACCTCGCGAGTCCCGTCCTCCTCGTGCAGGCCCAGATCGGCGGCCAGTTCGCCGACGTCCTCTACGCAGGCGGAGCTCCCGGCATTGTCGAGGGAGTGATTCAGGTAAACCTGCGCATCCCTCCCGCCAGCCAAACCGGCGCCGCCGTGCCCCTCGTCCTGCGCGTCGGCAATAGTACCAGCCAGCCCGGCATTACCCTGGCGATCGGGTCCCAGTGATTCCGCATAAACCGGGGGCTGCCATGAGTTTCCGGCGCAGTTTGCCGCGCTTTCTCTTCACCGTCGACGTGGCGGCTTCACACCCAGCCCTGACGCTTGGATCCGGATGGTGGCGCTGCTGCTGTTCCCCGCCATCACCGGCACCCGGAACAGGTGAGTCGAGTTGTCATATGCCACCTGCCCGATCGACCCGTCGATCGCCACGATGCTCGGCGCAACCGGCGAGTATCCCGTAATCACCCGCGAGGTCTCCCCATCCGCAAACGTTACTGCAACCCGTGCCGCGCCACGATCCGTAAACCCAGTCACACGTTTCTTACCCATCGTTACGAAATGGCCCGTATCTCCCACCATGGCGATCCCCGAGGGTCCCACCGGCGCCAGCACCAGGAAGAGCGCGTCGCCGGAAATCTGCTTCTGAATCGCGTCCGATGGATCCACTAACTGCCCCGTGCCGGCAAAGTAGTCGTAGACATATACCGGCGTGCTCATGCCGAAATCCGAGGGGCTGAACTTCGCCAGCGCATTCGTTCCCTGGGTGAATGCGAAAACGTAGTTCGTGCGCAGCGCGCCAAAATCGGACCACGTAAAAGCGATTTGCGGCGTGTCCGTACCGTGCGCCATGTTCGAGTAGCTGGCGTCCGTCGGTGTCAACGGCGCGTCCGGCTTCACAATCACGCCATCCCGCCTCACCGCGCGCAGCAGGTTCCCTCCGTTGATCGAGCCGATCGGGTCGCCAATGCCCACCGGCCCCGCGGAGAGCGTGGCCAGCAATAACTGGCTGGTCTCCGTGCTCAGAAGGTTGTCCGTGAACGGCCAGGCCCCCAGCGCGCTCCCCAGGCGCGAAGCGTACAGGAAATCCGTCCATCTGTCGCGCTGCAAATGGTCGCAGCTGGTGCGAATCGTGGTCAGGTTGCTGTATTTCGAGCTCTGCAAAAAGTGCCGCGCCGAAGCCATGCAGTATTGCATCGTGAGATGCCGCCGCCCCATCGATGCCGCCATGTTGTCCAGGAACGCTTCGCCGTCCGTCAGATTGAAATCCGTGTGCGCTTTGTCGGCCAGCCAGTCCTGCTCAAACGTGGCCACTCCCGATGTCGCCAGGTACCCGGCAACCGTTTCCCAGTACGCCGGATCGGTCACCACCTTCCCCGACATCTGGTACAGCGTATGGTACGGGCTGCTATCGTCGATCCATCGCGCGTGCGTGATCAGCGGCACACCCAGCTTCTGCTGGAACCGCGAGAGCCCGGACATGAACGGCGGCGCTGCCGCTTCGTATCGATAGATGCCCGCCCCGTTGTTGTCCCACGCCGCGCCGCTGCCCTTGGGATAAAACCAGCTATCCAGTTGCATGTACCCGAGCTGTATGCCTGCCCGGTCGAAATCGCCTTTGACCGCGTCCAGCGTCTGCTCGTAGCCCATCGAGTCGGCCGTGTGGTAATAGTAGGCGGCGCCGTTGTCGGTCCAGTAGCCGATCTGGTTCAGGCTCACGTCGGCATCGTTCGCCGGCCGCGTCTTTCCGCTCAGCGCCGTCAGCGCCTGTCCCCACGTGTCGAAGGCGCGATTGATTCCCTGCTCCACCACCAGCAGCGTGCGGTGTTCGAATCCGCGCGGCAGTGCGGGAATGTCCGGCGAAATCCCGCTCGACAGCTCTCCATTCGCTCCCCACGCGGTGCTCGCCGTCATAAAATTCGCCGCCGGCGAAAGAATAAAAGACTTGCCTAAGTCATCGAAGAAAATCCACGGGCTATCGCTGGCGAAGGCCCAGAACGAGGGCGGTGCGAATGTTCCTGAGAACGTCAAGTGGCCGAAATTCCGCGGGTACTGAGTGAAATTGGGAAACGCGAAGGTGTTGGCGGCCCCCGACGAGGGGTAGCTCACCGTGAACAACACCTCCGGGTGCTCCATGTAGCTGCGAATCGACGCGTGGCGCGCCACATCCGACTGAAAATCGAACGATATTTCGCTGTAGCCGCCCAGAGCGTCGGCGCTGGTGCCTGCTTGGAGATTGTTCAGCGGAACTCCGATACTTCCGCTGAAACTCCATACCAGGTCTGGAACTGTCACGGAGTACGATCCGCTGGGGTCGACGGTGACCGCAATGTTGCCGCTGCCAACCATGGT
>JADGNT010000182.1 GCA_017883345.1 Candidatus Solibacter sp.
CTTTGACTGAGGAGGGTGGGGTGGGATGTGGGGATTGAACCCACGACTTCCAGAACCACAATCTGGCGCTCTACCAACTGAGCTAATCCCACCACAAGGGACCTCTCCATGGTATCAAGGCGGCGCGAGCGGAGCAAATGCGCGCGATAATAGGACTCGGCTATCCTGAATCGGGCCGAAAGGAGCCGTCCATGAGATCTCTCGCCCTGTGCGCGGCCGTCTTCGCCATCACCAGCGCCGCGTTCGCCGATCCCCAAGAGAGCGGGCTTACCGCGTCCGGCCGCGCCGCTATTGAAAAGGCCGTCCTCGAAGTCAACGCGCAGATGACGCGGGCCGCCGAAGACCGCGATATCGACCGCCTCTTCAGTTTCATGCTGGCCAACGACCGCGGGTCCATTATTCAAAGCGGCAACCTCTTCCTGACCCGCGAAGAGGCCCTCGCTACGGTCAAGCGGAACTTTCAGGGCGTCGCCGCCATCAAGTACCGCTGGAACAGGCAACTGGTCACCGTGATCTCCCCCACCACCGCGCTGTTGGTGTGCGACGGGGAATCGGAGGTTCGCACGGCTCAGGACCCGCCCGCGACCTTCGTCACACCTTTCGCCCAAACCGTGCTGTTCGTGCTCACCGATGGGAAGTGGAAGGCCCTGCACGCCCACAACTCGGCCGTCCCGCGGTGATTGGCAGGCGAAAGCGCCTGCCCCACCTTTGCAGGCAAGCGACTCGCCAGTGGTGGCGCAGGCGCTTTCGCCTGCGAACTGCATTTTTCACAGGTTCTGATGGGGGCTACTTGGCGCTCAGCAGATTGGCGAACAGGCGATAGGCTCCCGGCACGCCCGCCGGAAGCTGCCGGAACCACGAATACGCGGTGAAAATGTAGACGCCCTTGCCGTAGCGAGTCCAGATCTCCCCGCCTTCCAGCGGTTGCTCACCAGGATCCTGCGAGGAGAGCACGGTCTGGTAGCGCGCATCCCACTGGACGGCGAAGTAGAGGCCGCGCTCCTGCACCCAACCGTCGAAATCCTTGGGGTTGATGTGGTTGGGGAATTGCAGCAGCGGACTGTCCTGGTGGGGGAACTTGAGCGGCGCCTCTTCCACCGTGATGCGATACCTATTGCCGCCCGGCACGGCGAACGGGTACGGCCCGAGATTGGTGGTCACGGGCGTGCCCTGCTGTTGATTGAAGGGATTGGGCGGCTGCTGCTGGCCGCGCGGCGCGGTGGGGTCGGGGCTGTCGCCGGTCTGGTATTGCACCAAGTACGTGCCGCCATTCTTCACGTAGTCGAGCAGGCGCGGCTGGTTGGCGCGGATATCGGCGCGCACGTTGTAGGCGCGCACCCCGGCCACGATGGCGTCGAAGCGGCTCAGGTCGCCCTGTTCCAGATCGCTCTGGCTGAGCAGCGTGACGTCGAGCCCAAGCTGCCGCAGCGCGTCCGGCATCTCGTCGCCCGCCCCCATGATGTACGCGACCTTCTTGGCCGTCACTTTGATGTTGGCACGCACCAGTTTGATGTCCGACGGCGGAAACAGGGTCTGCGGCGGGAAGTGCGGGTAGGCGATCGCCTGAATTCCCGACGCGATGTCGCGCTGGTTCACTTTGGCGACGGCGCGCAGGCTGGCCGTGGTTTCGCCCGCGGGCGGCGTCACCTCGAACGTCACCACGCGCTGCTCGCCAGGGACGGCGATCTGAAAACTCCGCGACGGCGGAGAGGCGTTCCAACCCGCCGGCACTTCCAGGCGCAGATCGCCTTGCGCGTTGGCCACATTGGCCCGCACCGAAACCTGGACTTGGCGCGCCGCCGTATCGGGGAACAAGGCCACCGGTTCCGGAAGATTCACCGCTACCGCGGGCACCACCATGAGCGGGCGCACACGCTCTCCACGCGCACGGTCGGCGTAGCGATGTTGCACCGGCCGCACCAATTCGATGGCAGCGCCCTCCACCGTAAGCCGCACGCGCACCTGGGCCGCGGCCGGGGTGTCGGGCAGGCCGATCAGCAGTTGGTCGTCCACCTGGTAGACATCGGCCGTGGCCGGCTTCACCAGCCAGTAAGGCTGCGTGTAGGCCTGGTTGGCTGGCACCACCAGACTGAAAGCTACATCGGCGCTCTGGTTATATCCCAGGTTGTCTCCCGGTGCCGCGGGCTTGGCCTGCCCGTCCTGATTCCAGATGCCCTCGACGCGCGCGCCAACGACAGCGACCTTGGCGGTGGAGCGATTCAGCACGGTCGTCGTAATGTTGAGCGTGGCGCCGGGCGCCACCTCGAACTGCCGCGCCTGCGCTTCCACAAAGAGCCCCGCACACTGTGCGATGGTCTCATCGAGCTCGCTGAGTTTCACCTTGGCCAGCGGGTCCGCGATGGCGGCGATCAGCGGGCGCGCCTTGACCAGCGCGGGAATCGCCTTCTCGGGATGGGCCGGCTCGTAATTGCGGATGGCCTCGTCGAGGATGGCCTTGACGGCGCTGCCGCCGGGCAGACGATTCCACGTGGTGTCGATGCCGTCGAACAAGTCCTTGGTAGCGGGTGCTCCGCCGGTGACCATGAACGTGGACCGTCCCGCGCCGGGGCGGCGCATCGCGCCAGTGCCCTGGCTATGGTGCATGCTGCGGCTCAGCACCGCCAGTTCCTCATACGAGTAGCCCAGGATGGGGTTGAACGAGCCGGTATCGGCCACGGGGCCGGGCAAGGTCTCGAAAAAGTCCGCGGGTGGCGGAGCGGCGGCCGGTGGGGCCGCGGGCGGCCCGGGGGGCACCCCGGGAGCCGCGCCGCCGCGTCCGCCGCGTCCGCCCCTGCCGCCTCCGGCCGCACCGCCGCCGCCGAACCCCGCCGCTTGTACCAGCCGCTTGGCCTGCCACACCTGCACGTACTTCAACTGTTCGGGAAACATGTTGGGGTCCGACGCCGCGGCAAACGCCTCCTTGCCGAGCATGCCCGACGTCTGGTGCTGCCCGTGTCCATCGCGGGGAGTCCCGCTGAAGCCGAGCAGAATCACGTCGGGCCGGTAGCGGCGGATCACCCAGACGACATCCGAAAGAATGCGGTCGTGCCCCCACTTCTGGAGCGTCTCTTCGGCGGTGCGGGTGAATCCGAAATCGATGGCGCGCGTGAAGAACTGCTCGGCGCCGTCGATCTGCCGCGCGGCCAGCAGTTCCTGGGTGCGGATGATACCGAGCTGCGCGCCCTGTTCGGAGCCGATCAGGTTCTGGCCGCCTTCGCCGCGCGTCAGCGAGAGGTACGCCGTGCGCATGTGCCGGCCGCGCGCGAAGTAGGCGAGCACCGCGGTGCGCTCGTCGTCGGGGTGGGCTGCGATGTGCAGTACCGTGCCGAGCTCGTTGAGCTTTTGCAGCGACTGTTCGATTTCGGCCGCGCCGGAAAAGCTGCGTTGCGCCGGAAGGGGAGCCAGCCACGCGAGCAGCACAGCACCCAGAAGGAGTCTAACGCCGAAGTTACGCATGTGTCTCCACATTTTAGCGAAGTGGGCGCAGACCTGCTAACCTTGAATTACCATGTCGTCAATCAACGGAGACAAAGCACGCTTCCACCGGATTCAGAAAAGCAAGGTGGTGCGGCGCGAGCGCATGCGCGTGTTGCGCAAGAAACTGGCAGCAGACGCGGCGGCTCTCAAAGCAGTTGCGGTGTAGGCGCGTCATGACCAAGACAGTCCGATCTCCCTTCAATCACGAAGTGGGCGGGACGGTGGAGGGCTGCACCATTCTGGAGAAGCGGGTAGTGATTCCGCCGGACCCCACCGAACGCCGCCGCGGCGTGTACGACTATCTGGTGGACGTCCCGCCGCTACCTGTGGAAGCACGCTCCGGGAAAGCCGCGAGTTCGCGGCCATCCAAAGCCGCGAGCCCGGCTCCGGCCAAGGGCCCGGCCGGCTCTAGGCGGGCCACTCCGGATGAAATGGGCTCGGTGATCCGGCGCATCGGGGGAAGATAGCTTCGCCCCAAAACCGTAACGATGTTACGGTTCGTGAGGCGCACCCCTTTGTTTTCTGCAAGGAGAGAACAAGAAACCGTAACGATCTTACGGTTTTGGGTTGGCAGGCGGGGTACCCCCTGGGTCCGCCTGCCCCACAATCTCCACGATTTCAAATGGGATCGCGGGTAGCGTGCCCAGCGGGACACGCCGTGCGGCTTGCTGCTTGGCGCCCGGATTGGCGGCGCGCTCCATGAACGCATCGACAATCAAGTTCCCTTTCAAGCCCGCCTTGACCTTGGCGGCGTCGGTGCGCAGAATGATGGCCACGCCATCGCGCACGGTCTCCACGTCTTCAATGGCGATGCCTTCCGGCGGCTGGTTGAGTTCCAGGCGGAGAGTGTCGGCCAGGCGCGGGGCATTGAGCACGACGCGCACCGGAACGGCGCCGCCGCGCGGCAACCTGACGGCGGTCTCCGTCTCGATCTTAAAAGCGGCGCGCGCGTTGGGCCGCGGGGCTCCGGTGACCTCGGCCAGCCAGTCCTTCGCCGGCACCAGATGATGGTAGTAGAAGGCCTGCATCATGTCCTCGGCGGGGACACCGGCGCGGCGCACGTCGCGGCCGGCGATGGTGGCGCGGCCTTCGAGCGCGAGGCTGCGCGGGCCCTCGGGGCGCGATGGCATGGTCAAGGTGAGGCGTACGCTCTCCGCGCTGCCCGGAATGACGCCGCCGCTCACGCGGAATCCCTCAGGCGCATCCTTCAACTGGAGCGCGATATCGCCGGCGAAACCGTCGCGGCGCAAGGCGTAGACCGTCACGGGGACGGTAGAGCCGGCGCGCGCGTTGAGGCTGGAGGGCACCACGCGCAATTCAAAATCGGGCCGCGGGCGGCTGATGCGCAGGCGGTAGGCGTAGTCCGCGCCGCCTTTGCCCTGGCTATCGCCCAGGTGCAGATAGTAGGCGCCGTTGGCCGGCAGTTTGAAGTTGAGGCGCGAATCGGCCTGGTGGGTGAGGAGGGCCGCGCCCTTATCCTCGGTATCGTCGTTGACGGCCAGTTCGCGGCCCGCGGCGTCGGTCAGGCGGAGCAGCGAATCGAGCGGCGAGTTGAGACGCCGCGCCGAGACTTCGGCGACGATCTCTTGGCCCGCACGCCCGTCGAAGCGGAAGACATCCCAATCGCCAGGCCGATCGATGCGGCCGTTGACGATCACCGGCAAGGTGACGCGCTGCGCGTTCTCCTGGCGGTTGTTGGGTTCCTTTTCGAACACCTCGGGCAGCGCGTCCACGGCGAACGGCACGCGGTTGGAGACGAGCTGGCCGTTGCGCGCCGCGATCGGATAAACTCCGGTGGGCTTGCCTTTGGTGTCCTCGGTGAGCTTGCCGGCCGGCAGATTCCAGCCTTTCAGTTCGACCGCGGTGCACGTCGGGCTGTGGCACGGCTGCTTGACGGAGGACAGGAGATTGACAGACGACAAAAGGTTGACAGACGACAAAAGGCGATCGTCTGTCCCACTTCCGCCGCGCCCGCCCAGCGGGAAAATGCCGGTGACGAACGGCAGTTCGCCCACCTCGATGCGGTACACGAAGTCCTCGCGCCCGCGGTAGATGGAATCGTGGATCTCGAGCACGTAGGCGCCGTCCTCGGGGATCTCGTAATAGAGGACCGGGTCGGGATGGAAGAGGAAGTGATCGGCATACTGGACTTCCCTGCCCGAGGAATCGGTCAACCCGAGGGTGGCCTGAAACCAGCCGGGGACGGCGTCGGAGATATAGGGGAGCAACTCGCGCGCCTTGGCGGCGACCACGATGTGCTGGCCCTTGGTGGCCTGGAAGCGGAAGCGATCGACGCCGCCGGGCATGATCTGCCCGTTGACCAGGACGGGCAGGGCGATCTCCATGGGAGGTTCCGGCGCGAGGCGTACCTGGCCGCGGCCGCGTCCCGCCTGGGCGCCGGGCAATACGCCGGTGCCCTTGGCCGTTGGCCGCCCAACTTCGGGCAACTGGCCGATCGAGAAGATCACGGGGTTGGTGAGACCGTTGGGCGTGACGAGGCGCAATTCGCGCTCGCCCAGGGCGGCGCCGGCCGACAGCGCGATCTGCACGCGCACGGTCTCGGCGATGGCCGGCGTGGTGGGACGGCGCACGAAGGCCAGCAGTTTGGCGCGGATCCCGGCGATCTTCTGGCGATCTTCCGCCGTGGGGGAGGGCTTTTCGGACAGCTCCTTGGCCTGGTCGCGCAATTGGGCGGCCTGCGCCGGAGTCAGCGGCTTGAAGTGGTCCACCACGGTGGCCTCGACGCCGGCGCCGGAGACTAAGGCAGATTTCGCGCCATCGAGGAACTGGCCGCCCACGGTGATTTCAAACGTGGTGCCCTGGCGGCCGCCGGCGGGGTAGACGTAGCCGGCATGCGGCATTTGCTGCTGGGCGAGGGCGGAGAGGGGGAGGAGGAGGGCAAATACGGATTCAACGCAGAGACGCAGAGATCGCAGAGATAAGCGCAGAGAAGAGCGAAGGAAGGAGAAGGCGCAGACCGAGAGAAGAGATCGCTCCCTCACGGTCGCGGCTCGGATCGGAGCCGCGACCGTTAGGGAGCGATTTCTTTTGTGACCAGGCATATTAAGTGATCTCCTTGAGGCGGCCGGCGGACTTTATGCCGTCGGCGGGGGCGGGGATCACGCGGGCGGGGAGGCCTAGGGGGTGAGGGAGTTTGGCTTCGGTCGCGATGCCCAGCAGGCCGTACATGGTGCCGATCAAGTCCACCGGATAGACGGGGCGGTCCTTGACCTCTTCGCCGCGCGCATCGGACCCGCCCACCACGTGACCGCCCTGGAAGCCGCCGCCAGCCACCAGCGCCGAGAAGACCTGGCCGTGATGGCCGCGGCCGCCGTTCCACGGGGCTTCCCACTGCACCTTCGGCGTGCGCCCGAACTCTCCGTTCCACCAGACGATGGTGCTGGCGAGCATGCCGCGCTGCGCGAGATCGGCGAGCAGGGCCGACATGCCCTTATCCATCTCCGGCAGTTTGCGGCGCATGGTCTGGAAATTCAGCTTGTGGGTGTCCCAACCGCCGTTGTAGTTGATGGTGATGTAGGGAACGCCGCGCTCCACCAGGCGGCGCGCCACCAGGCAGGATTGGCCGAAGGTGTTGCGGCCATAGAGGTCGCGCAGGTCGTCCTTCTCCTGGGCGAGATCGAAGACCTTGCCGGCGTCGCCCAGAATCAGTTCGTAGGCCTGCTCCTCGGCCTCTTTGGCGGAGGCCATTTGCGGATCGCCGGGCAGCGCGTTGGCCAGGGTGTTGAGCTGGTGCAAGTACTGGCGGCGATCCTGCTGGCGCTGGTCGGTGATGCCCGGCGCCACCACGCCTTCCACGGCGAAGCGCGCCTGGGCGGGGTCGCCGCCGGTGGCGAAGGGTTTGTAGCGCGAGCCTAGGAAACCGGCTTCGCTGAAGCGCCCCTGCGGCTGGGTGAGCACGATGTAAGGGGGGATGAGACCGGTGTATCCGGCGTTATAGCCCTTGAAGAGCGAGACCACCGCGCCCACGCTGGGGTAGACCTCGTGGCCGCCCGACATGCGCCCGGTCTGCATGGTGTAGGACGCCGTCTCGTGCGCGTTGACGCCGTGCGTCATGCCGCGAATGAGGGAATACTTGTCGGCCTGTTTGGCGAGGAGCGGGAGCAGTTCAGAGATGCGGATGCCGCTCACGTTGGTCTCGATGGGGGTTTTCAGGGGGCCGCAGTAGTCGTTGCCGGCGTCGGGTTTGGGGTCGAAGGTATCGAGGTGCGCGGGTCCGCCCCACATCCAGATTTGGATGACGGATTTCGCCTTGGCGTTGGGCGCCGCGGCGATTAAGGGTGCGGCGGCGCGGTGGCCCAGGAGCAGGCCGAACGCGCTGTAGAGGCCGCAGCGCAGGGCTTCGCGGCGGTTGATGGGGAAGAGATTGGAGTAAGTCATCTTATTCGGCCTCCGATTAGTGGCGGTAGAGAAACTCCGCGCTGTTCATTAGTGCCCACGCCAGGTCGATCACCGCCTCGCGGGGCTTGAGGTTTCCGTTCTGCGAGTAGGCGTTCACTGCCTGGAGCTCCTCGGCGGTGGGAGGGCGCGAAAGAATCATCAGGTAGAGCCCAGCGGCCAACTGCTGGCCGCCTTTGGAATTGCGGATCAGGAACTGGAATTTGGGGCTTTGCTCGATCTTGCGCTCCACGTGGCTGGCATTCAACATGTGAAGCTGTTGCGCGGCGGTCAGGCGGTTGTTGCGTTCGGCTTCCAGGCCGGTATCGCGGGGCGGGCGTCCGAAGAGTTCCAGGAAGGCGCTGGTGATGCTGCCATCGGGCAGGCTGATGGCGTGCTGGTCCTCGGGGATAAACGTGAACGGTTCGGGGATGGCGCTGGTGTAGGATTCGGTGGTGCCGGTGGTTTCGCAGATGGCGTCGGCGAGGACTTCGGCGTCGAGGCGGCGCAGCGGATAATAGGCGAAATTCGCCGCGCCTTCGGCGCGCTCGGTGCGGGGAATCGAGGAAAGCTGGTAGGTCTGGGAATTGAGGATCAGGCGATAGATGGACTT
>JADGNT010000183.1 GCA_017883345.1 Candidatus Solibacter sp.
CTTGCCGTGGTCACGGGCGACCTGATCAGCGGCCATAGCGATCCGCTGGATGCCTGCATCCGCCAGTTGGCGCGCGTCAAAGCCGATGCCGGCGTCTTCGCCTGCATGGGGAATCACGAACGCTATATCCGCGCGGAAAACTATACCGCCCGCCAATC
Organism: Candidatus Solibacter sp.; assembly: GCA_017883345.1. Classification (GTDB taxonomy): domain Bacteria; phylum Acidobacteriota; class Terriglobia; order Bryobacterales; family Bryobacteraceae; genus Solibacter. The sequence continues at coordinate 159 of JADGNT010000183.1, forward strand.
CGCGCGCCTCGGCATCCGCTTCCTGCGCGGCCAGGCGCAGACCCTGCGCTTCGGCAATGCCACGCTCAATCTGGCCGGTCTCGACTTCGAGTCCCAACGCGACCGCAGCCGGTATCTGCGCGGCGCCGAGCGCCTGATCGTCCCCGGCGCAACCAATATTCTGCTGCAGCACAATCCCGACGTCTTTCCCGCGGCGGCCCGGCAGGGTTATAATCTGCTGCTTGCGGGACACACCCATGGCGGACAGGTCACCGTCGAGATTCTGGATCGATCGATCAACCCGGCGCGCTTCTTTACCCCCTACGTTTACGGCCTGTATCGTCAAGGAAATGCCGCGGCGTATGTCACCCGCGGTATCGGAACCATCGGCATCCCCGCTCGTATCGGAGCGAGGCCAGAGATCTCGCTCCTGCGGCTCAGAAAGGCTTAATTCAACCTCCCCGTGCGCTATCTGATTGTCAGCGACCTTCATGCCAACCTCGAGGCTCTCCATGCCGTCCTCGCCCAGTCCGCCGGCGGATACGACCGCGCCCTCTGCTGCGGCGACCTCGTCGGCTACGGCGCCGACCCCAACCCGGTCTGCGATTGGGTCCGTCTGAACTGCGCCGCCGTGGTGCGCGGCAATCACGACCGCGCCTCCACCGGCCAGGACGATCTCGAGTGGTTCAACCCCGTGGCGCGCAATGCCGCCATATGGACCCTCGAAGCTCTCACGCCCGAAAACGCCGGCTACATCATGGCTCTCCCCCGCGGCCCGCTGACCGTCGAAACTTTCCAGTTGTTCCACGGATCCCCCTGCGACGAAGACGAGTACGTCATCGCCGCCGGCGAGGCCGACCAGGCATTCGGCTACCTGGAAACCCGCGTCGCCTTCTTCGGCCACACCCACGTGCAGGGCGGATTCATCTGGAACCAATCGCGTGTGGAGACCATCCTCCGCCCGCCCGCCCGCGGCGATTCGCAGTCCCTGCCCATTGACCCGGAGTGCGCCTACATGATCAACCCCGGGTCCACCGGCCAGCCCCGCGACGGCGACCCGCGGGCGGCCTACGCCCTCTACGATACCGAGGCGAACGAAGTGACCTACCGCCGCGTGGTCTACGACGTTGCCGCGGCCCAGAAGAAGATTCACGCCGCGGGGCTGCCGCCGATACTGGCCGACCGCCTGTCGGTGGGCCGGTAGCGCACACGTCATGAAGCTGAACCGCGAAAACCTGCCGGCACTGGCCGAGAACGCCATTGCCAAGGAGATCGCCGACGCCGCTTTCCCCATTCATACGACGCTTGGCCCGGGCGTCTCAATTGTTTGCCCGCAAGGTTCGTTGGATGTTCCTACCATGCCAATGCTGCGCCTCAGCGCCGCAAGGCGCGGAATTGCCGTACAGGCGGCCTACAAGCGTCCCGTGGTCCGCGCCAGCGTCGCCGCGTGCGCGATCTCTTTGCCGCCGGCGAAAATGCGCAGGCCCGCACCCTTCTGGAAGTGCTCGCCCGTGCGGTCCCACAAAATGGCAAGCTCGCGGCCGTGATACGGCACGCGGTCGAGCGCGAACCAGTCCCATTCGGGCGGCGCGAGCGGGTTCACCTCCACCACGTCGTCGGCCCGCGGGCGCAGGCCCACCAACCCCGTGATCACCAGGTCGGCGTACGACGAATGGTTGTAGTGGTCGCCGCGGCCGTAGTAAGTCTTCTTGCGCAGCTTGAGTTCGCGGGCCCACCACACGCCGGTCAGCGGATTCAGATTCTCGTCGACCCACGGGACCACCTGGCCGTTATCCAGTTTGAGGCGCTGGCTCCGCGTGTAGATGCCTAACGTCTTCCGGTAGTCATTGGCGGACACCGAATTCTGCGCATAACCGTTCAGCACGTTGGCCAGCGCGCGCAGCGTGATGCTGGTAGCGAAGGGCCAACTCGGGCCGTTCCACTGGCAATCGTCGCCCTGGGCCGCGATAGCGAATTCGGGGTGGCGCCGTTCCGCCGTGGTGGGGCCGTACGGAGCGTAAAAGCCTTGCGGGTCCATGAGCTGTTGCCACGCGACTTCGAAGCCCTTGCCTTTTTCGGGCAGATCGAAATACCAGGGGGTGTAGCCGATCTGCTCGCGCACGTTGGCGGACTTTCCATCCTCCAGTACGGTCTCGAAGAACTGGTCTTTGGGATTCCAGCAGCGTTCCTGCGTCAGCTTGCGGAGTGCCGCGGCCTTGCGATCGTATTCGGCGCGCGCTCTCGCGTCCCCCGCCATGCCGGCGATAGCGGCCAGCGCGCGCGCATTGGCGTACATGTAGCTGTTGATGGTGGGGCGCAGGTTCTTCACATTGCGTCCGCCGCTGATGGAAGATTCCATGCCGTCGGAGACGTCGCGCTGCCAGAAGAGTCCGCTGGCGGTGAGCCGCTCCTTTTCCCAGGCGGCGTAGTCTTTGCGCAGCGCGGCGAATTGCGCCAGCAGGCGCGGACGGTTGCCGTCGGCGAGCCAGCGGTCGTAGAGAGCGTCGGCGAGCCATCCGCTGAACTGGTGAAAGTGCTCCTCGAAGCCGCCGCCTTCGCCCGAGTGCAGCCAGAAATCGACGTACCCATCCAGGTAGCGTGCGTCGTGCAGCCAGCGGCCCTCGGCGATGTGCAGGCCCAGCGCGCAACTGATGGCGTTGTAATCCGTGGAGTGCTTCACCGGCCGCAGGAATTCCGTGATCACATAGCCCGCGCCGGTCTTCTCGATGTGCTTGCGGTAGGCCCACCAGCGGTAATAGTAAGTCAACTCCAGATCGGAATCCGGGCACGCCAGGAAGGGGACGTTGCGGGTCATCCACGCCCAGGCTTCGGCGTTGGAGATGCCGCCGTTGACGTCTTCGGGATCGCTCCGGTTGAGCGCGTCCACGTAGTGGCGGAAGTCCTCGGCGCGCAACAGACCGGGCGCGTCCGCGGCGCGCGCCAGGGCGGGGAAGAGCACGCCCGCGCACAGCAGCAGTGCCGCGGTGGATCGGCCGGTCACACGTTCCCCGGCGTGGGATGGACCCACGGATTGCGGTAGGGGCGCAGCAGCAGGCGGTTGGCCTCGTCGTCGCCGGTCACGCGCCCTGTCTTTTCGTCCCATGCGAGGGTGCGGCCCAGCTTCATCGACAGGTTGGCCAAAATGCAGCTTGCGGTGGAGATATGGCCCTGCTCGATATCGGCCACCGGCCGGCCGCCAGTGGCGATGGCGTGCAACATGTCTTTCATGTGGCCGCGAATGGCGGGGGCGCACTGCTTTTCCAGGTCCTTCTCGGTCTTGTCCTCGGGATACTGCTCCAGCTCGTAGGTGACGTCCTTGTGAATCGCCGGTTCGCTTCTGCCCGCGGGTGTGAAATCGTAGCTATACACGCTCGCCTTCAGCGTGCCCTTGTCTCCGTAGAAGGTGGCGCCCCAGGGATACTTGGGGTCGGGCTCCGCGCCCCACGTGCGGTGCTGCCAGACCACCTTGAGATCGCCGTAGTCGAAGGTGGCGATCTGGGTGTCGGTGATGTTCGCCTTGCTGCCCTTGGACACCAGGATGCCGCCGCTCGATGCGATGCGCTTCGGCCAGCCGAGGTCCATCATCCAGCGCGTCATGTCGAACATGTGGACGCACATGTCGCCCACGATGCCGTTGCCGTACTCCATGAAGGCGCGCCAGCCGCGCGGATGCACGATGCTGTTGTACGGGCGCATGGGCGCGGGGCCGGTCCACATGTTGTAGTCGAGATACTCGGGCGGCGCGCTGTCGGGCGGATTGGTCTCGTTGCGCATGTGGTAGTAGCAGTAGATTTCCACCAACCCGATCTTGCCGAGCTTGCCTTCGCGCACGATGCGGTCGCGCGCTTCCATCAGGTGCGGTGTGCTGCGCCGCTGCGTGCCGATCTGCACCACGCGTTGGTACTTGCGCGCGGCGGCGAGCATGGCCTGACCTTCGACCACGTCGACGCTGACCGGCTTCTGGCAGTAGACATGCGCGCCGGCCTTGACGGCGGCGATCATGGCCAGCGCGTGCCAGTGGTCGGGTGTGCCCACCAGGACGATATCGAGATCCTTCCCGGCGAGCATGGTGCGGTAGTCGCTGAAGGTGCGCGGCTTCTTATGGGAAGTCTGGCGCACGGACACCAGGTCCGCGGCTTCCGAAAGCATGCGGCGGTCCACGTCGCAGAGCGAGACCACCTCCACCGGCGCGACCTGAATCAGCCGCAGGATGTCGGATTTCCCGTACCATCCACAGCCGATCAAGCCGACGCGCAGCGGTTTCGAGTTGCCGGCCTGCCCGGCGAATCCCAGTGCGGCGGCTCCGAGGCCCGCGGCCCCGGTACGAAGAAATTGGCGGCGATTCATGCGAGTGGTTCTCCTTTACGTGGCATAAGTTGCTCGTGACACCTGATGCTGCCTCTCAGGAAAAAGCGGCGGCGCGGAGGCAGAATGCCCCCACGAATGGGGGCATGGCAGCCTGAAAGGCTACGCTACGGTGCCGCGCAGCGCGCGGCGGCCGCCACTGGTTGATTAACTCCATGCCCTACAAACCCAGCAGCTTTCGGGTATATTCGATGCTGGCTTCCAGGTCTTCGCGCTCGCGCTGGCGGGCGCTCTCCGCATTGGCCGGCCGGGGTTCGGCGGCGTGCGGCTGGCCGCGTTCGGCGATTTCCAGGAAGCGGGCGAATGCCCACGCCGGAACGTCGCGATACGCGTCCCAGAACTTGGGATCGCGGAAAGCGAAAACCCGCGGATTGGTGACGATGGATTCGAGCGAGAGCGCGCGTCCGGGGCAGAGTTCCGCGTACTTGCGGCAGTACTCGTCAATGGCGACGTTGCCTTGCCCCATGCGCACCCACGAGACGGCCGCGCCCTCCGGCACCCGCCACACGGCAGAGTCGCGCACGTGGCTGGTGAGCACGTAGGGGTGCAGCGTCTCTAGCGTGACGTGCGGGTCTTCCAGGGTCCACAACGGGTTGCCCGAATCCAGGCAGGCGCCGACGAAATCCTTGCCGGATTCTTCGATCAACTGCTTCAATTCGTGCGCCTGCATGTCGCCGGAGTGGTTCTCGATGGCGATCTTGAGGTTGTGGTCCTGCACCTTCGCACGCACATTGCGGAGAACCTTGATGGTGCTTTCGATATGCTTTTCGATGGGCCCGGGGCGGCGGTCCTCGGAGCTGCCCAACACCGCGCGCACAATGTGCGAACCGGCCAGCGTGGCGGCGTCCAGCATGCGGCCGATCTGCTCCTCCGCGGTGCCCGCCTTGGCATCGAACATTTTCGAAGTGGGGCAGATCGACTTCATGCCGATCTCGATTTCGATTCCGCGCTCTTCGGCGTAGCGCCGGACGGCCCGCAAATTCTCCGGTTCCAGGTTGCCGATGAAGCGGATTTCGGAAAAGTGGACCACCTTGGCCGCGAGTTTGGCACTGTAGTCGAGGAGTTGGAACGGGGTCCAGTTCTGCGAGCGCAGGCTGAACAGGTCGATGCCGAGTTTGACGGCGGGCGCGGGGGCGGCCATGGCGAGCGGGGCCGCGGCCGCCATTCCCAGAAGGCTGCGTCGGGTGAGGTTCATTTTGCCAGAAGTATACAACAGGCCGCGAGCGTCTGCATGGCGCTATGCTTACGTTCTGATGCTACGCACTGATTTTCCACCCATGCAAGACCAAGCAGGCAAAGTCATCCTGGTCTTCGGCGGGGCCGGTGGCATTGGCGCCGAGGCCAGCGCGCGACTTGCCTCGGGGGGCGCGCGGGTCGTCATCGCCGATCTGCACGCGGCCCAGGCCCGGGCGAAGGCCGTGGGCATCGTTGCCGAGGGGGGCCAGGCCATCGGCGTGGCGTGCGATATCGCCAACCCCGAACTGTGCGAGTGCGCGGCGCAGGCTGCGGTCGATCGATTCGGCCGGCTCGATGGGGTGGTGAACTGCGCGGGTATTAGCAAACCGCACGACTCCATCTCACTGCCGCCCGCGGACTGGGCGCGCATGGTGGATGTACAACTCAACGGCGCGTTCTACGTGGCGCAAGCGTGCGCCAAGCGCATGTGGGCCGCGGGTGGTGCGATCGTGTTCATCACCAGCATCAATGCCGAGGCCGCATTCCCTCGCCGAGCCGCCTATTGCTCGGCCAAGGCCGGCGTGGCCATGCTCACGAAGGTGCTGGCCATTGAGTGGGCAGAGAAGCGCATACGCGTCAACGCCGTTGGCCCGGCCTATGTCGCCACCGAGATGACGGAGCGCAACATCGCGGCAGGTAATATAAACGAAGCTCAGATCAAGGCCCGCATCCCGCTGGGCCGGCTGGCCCAACCCGGCGACGTGGCCGACGCCGTGTCCTTCCTGCTGAGCGAGCAAGCCAGCTTCATTACCGGTCACTCGTTGTATGTGGACGGCGGCTGGCTCGCCTACGGATATTTCTAATCGGTTCACCCGGGCTAAACTGTGTGTAGCCATGCGATGTCTCATTGTCTCTTTCCTCCTCTCTAGTGCCCTCCTGCTGGCACAGCGCGATATTCCCGCCGGATCGTTGAACCAACCGGAGCGGCTGGAGTGGTTTCGCGACCAGGGATTCGGTTTGTTCATTCACTGGTCGGTTGACAGCCAAACCGGCGTCGTGATTTCGCATTCGTTGGCCGGTGCCGATGAAGCCTACACGAAGCGGTTCTTTGAAGAACTGCCGAAGACATTCAATCCGCGCAGATTCGAGCCCAAGGATTGGGCCGCCCTGGCGAAGTTGGCCGGCATCAAGTACGTCGTCTTCACCACCAAACACCATTCCGGATTCGCCATGTGGGACACGAAGACCACTGACTTCGGCATCATGCACACGCCCTACAAGCACGACCTGACGCGCGAAATCCTCGACGCATTCCGCGCGCAGGGCATCGCGCCGGGTATCTACTTTTCGCCGGACGATTTCTGGTGGCTATGGAAGAACAAGATCGACATACAGCGAGGCATTCCGGGCGTGCAGCCGCGCAATAATCCGGGCTTGATGAAGCTCGACCTGGCCCAGGTCCAGGAGTTGATGGGGAACTACGGGCCTATCGACGTCGTGTTCTTTGACGGCGAGCCGCAGGGCCTCCGCGATCTGGCGTGGAAGGTGCAGCCGAAAACGATTGTGACTCGTGGGGCGATTCAAACTCCGGAACTTTATGTGCCCGGCATCCCGCTGGAAGGGGCCTGGGAGGCCAACTTCACCATGGGTACGGCGTGGCAGTACCAGCCCCAAAACGAACTGTACAAGACCGGCGGTCAGGTGATCGACATCCTGGTGGAGACGCGAGCCAAGGGCGGCAATCTGCTGTTGAACATTGGCCCGAAGCCCGACGGCGAGCTGCCCATCGAGCAGGAAGAACGCCTGCGCGAAGTGGCGCTGTGGATGCAAGTGAACCAGGAGTGCATCTACAACGTGCGCCCCTGGGTGATCACGAACGAACAGAACATCTGGTACACGAAGGCGAAGGACGAAGACACGGTCTACGCCATCGTGAAGCAGCAGCCGCGCTGGGTGCGTGGCCAATGGCGCGATTTCGTTTTGAAGAGCGTGCAGGCCACGGCGCGGTCCGTCGTGAGCGTGTTGGGACAGAACGGCCGTGTGTTGGAATACAGGCCCGAAGTGAATCCCAAGCCCACGCTGAAGCAGGAAGCCGACGGACTGCACATTCGCGCGATGTTCACTCACCGGCTGCAAGACAACAGCAGGTGGCCTAACGCCATTGTCCTGAAGATCACGAATGTGAAGCCCGCGTTCACACCGCCGAAGCTGGAGACGAAAGGCGCCAAATTCGACGCCGGAACGAAGACCGCGTTGCTGACCGGAACCCTCCAGGATCTGGGGAAGGCGCCCTCCTTGGAAGTCGGGTTTGAGTACCGCAGCATCGTCGGTTTGGACGCCAGCGACCGCTCCATTCCCTGGCAACAAGGGCCCTCCACGACGCTGGGCGCTCCGGGCGATTTTACTTTGAAACTACCGGACCTGAATCCGGAGGGAGTCTACGAATACCGCGCCTATGTTCGACATCCGCTCTTGACTATCTACGGCGCGGACAAGCGCCTGCCCATGAAATGAAAATTGCCGCCATTCAGCGGCCACGCCGTTCGGATGCTCCCTTGCCAGACCAACCCCAGCCAAGGCGGATCTGAAACGCCTGAAGTGACGCCGCGCACGCCCGCACGTGGTTGGGGTTGAGCTCGATCGCGGTCGATGAATCGCGCGATGAGCCGAATGCAGCACGTTGGCCTGCGCCCGCTGGTTGCATAAAGCGCTGCGTAATGTGCTACGTTTCGGGGTTAAGGTGGTTTCATGAAACGCTTGGTTCTCCTTCCTATTCTGGCCTGCACCATGTTCGGTGCGGCC
>JADGNT010000184.1 GCA_017883345.1 Candidatus Solibacter sp.
GCCAGGGCGACTTCCATACGCGACTGCATGATGAACCAGGCCAGCAGACCGGAAGCAACAGCCGTAAAACCGGGCAGCAGAATCCAGAGCAGAGCGTCCATGCGGTTAATGTTAACGTTGTTCGGTTCTAAACACTAGATATCAAAGGTAAACCGATACCCGTAACCAAGGGGAACCGGCCCTCATTCCTGGGTGCCGTCGATCTTTTGCCCGTTGATGGTGTACTTAAGTTCACCCAGCCGGAATCCCAGCAGCGGGCCCAGGACCGCCGCAATGCGCGCCTGTATTCCCGCGCCCAACCCCTGGTATTTGCCGAGAAATACCGCGCGGCTCGACAGAAAATCGGCCCGCTCCACGGCCGAATAGCTGGAGCGTCCCTGGTGCCGCATGCTCGCCGCCGGCACCAGCAGGATCTTCCGCGAGGCCCGCCGGATCTCGGCCGCCAGGTCGGCATCGCTGCCGAACTGCCCGTAGCGCTCGTCGATCTGGCGGATCGCCTTGATGAAATATACGCGCACCATCAGCGCCGCGCCGCGCGGAAATTCCACCGCGACCGGGGCGCCGTGCGCCGCGGGCCGCCAAACGCCAGTCGGCGGCAGACTGCCGAGTTGCGGCGCGGGCTCTCCCTGGTCGTCCACCAGCAGGGGGCAGACCGCGGCCGCATCGGCGTGTGTATCCAGCGCGCCGGCCAGAATGGCGATCGTGGGTGGCCGGACTTCGGTGTCGTCGTGCAGGAAGAACACGTACTCCGCATCGGCCGCGCGCCAGCCCAGATTCAGGGCTTTGGTCAGGCCGAAATTCTTCGGCAGCCGGATCACCTGCACGTTCGGAAAATCGTCGCCGATCCCGGCGCTGCCGTCGGTGGACCCGTTATCCACCACGATCACCTGCAACGTCGAACGCGCATCGGAGGCTTCGATGGATTCGAGACACCGGCGGAGCATCGCCGCGCGGTTCCGCGACACCACCACCACGGACACACGCGGTGGCTGTTTCTGCTGTTCTGAATTCGCTTGAGGGGTCAACCCCCTAGAATAGCGGGTTTCAACCCTTGAAGTGCATCCTGTCCAGCAATCGGAGGAGCCATCATGAAACGCGGCCGCATGATAGGGTATCAATGATGACGTCCCAAGAGATTCTCGCGTTGATTACCGGAATCGGCATCGTGCCGATCGTTCGCGTGGCCAGCGCGCAAAGCGCCGTCCAGGCCGTGGAAGCCATCTACCAGGGCGGAGTGCGCGCCGCCGAGATCACCATGACCGTCCCCGGCGCCATCCGGGCACTGGAACAAGTGGCCGATCGTCTGGGCGATAAGATGATGCTGGGCGCCGGCACCGTCCTGGACCCGGAGACCGCGCGCGCCTGCATGCTCGCCGGCGCCCAATTCTTCGTCACGCCAGCGCTGCGCCTCTCCACCATCGAAATGGCCAAGCGCTATTCCAAGGCGATCTTCCCCGGTGCGCTCACCCCCACCGAAGTGCTGACCGCCTGGGAGGCCGGCGCCGATGCCGTCAAGATCTTCCCTTGCGGGAACATGGGCGGAGCCCGGTACATCAAAGCCCTGAAGGGCCCCTTCCCGCACATCGCCATGATTCCCACCGGCGGCGTCAACCTGGAGACCGCCGGCGACTTCCTCAAGGCCGGCGCATGCGCCATCGCCGTCGGCACGGAAATGGTGGACGCCAAGACCATTCAGGAGGGCCGCTTCGACCTCATCGAAGAGCGCGCCCGCCAGTATCTGGCTTGCGTCGCCAAAGCCCGCGCCGAAATGAAATCCGCGGCATCCGTGTAGGGTGTCGGAGAGTCCCTCCGGCAAGCCCGGAGGGCGACAGACAATAGCCCACGGCGCCAGCCGTGGGGAGGATGTCGCAGGTCGGCGAAGCCCCGGAACGGGGCGTAAGAAGGCGTGATTACGGCGGGCCAAATGGTGGAGTCGCGACAGATCTTCCGCCCCGTCCCGGGGCTCTACACTCCCTCGCGCCGATTCCCCACGGCTGACGCCGTGGGCTACTTTCTATCGCCCTTCGGGCTCAAGACCGGCCGCAAACCAATCGCGGAGGGAAGGTTGAGTGTTTCCCGGATACGTGCAAATGGGTTGCCGTCGGCCACACCGCTGGCGTCGCCGTCATCAATGGCCGCGCGCAAAGCGGAAGGCTGCGCCTCGTACGGTTGTTCCTCGCGTTCCAACGGGCTACTCCACCACAGATCCTATCACGGATAACCGGAATGACGGTCGCACCCACCGCCGCCCTCACGGCTTGCTAAACTGGAGACTCGCTATGGCTATCAGTAAAGATTTGCTCGAAATCCTCGTGTGTCCGCTGTGTAAGGCCACGGTCGAACTGAAACCCGACCAGAGCGGTTTGAAGTGCGTCCAGTGCCATCGCGTGTACCCGATTCGCGACGACATCCCGGTGATGCTGGTGGACGAGGCGAAAATCGAAGAATAGGCCGTGGACAGCGTCTTGGAATGTTTGCCGCGGGGCAGCCGGATTGCCATCCTCCGGCTACGGAGCCTGGGCGATTGCGTCCTCACCACACCCGCGCTCGACATTCTCAAACGCTACCGCCCCGACCTCCGCCTGGCCATCTTCGTGGAGAATCGCTTCCGTGAAATCTTCGAAGGCAACCCCGATCTGGCCGAAATCCACCCTCCCGAACTGGCTTGGCTGCGCCGCTTCCGTCCGCAACTCTGCCTCAACCTCCACGGCGGCACGCGCAGCGCCTGGATGACGGAACTCTCCGGCGCCCGCTACCGCGCCGGCTTCGGCCACTACCGCCAGCAGTTCGTCTACAACGTGCACATCCCGCGCGCCCAGGCAATCCTGCACGTGGACCGCACCGTACACACCGCCGAACATCTGGCCAGCGCGATCTTCTTCCTGGGCGCCCCCGTTGGCGAAATCCCGCGGGCGAAGCTGGTACCGGGCGGGGGTGCCCCGCCCACCCCCGAGCCCGCATACGCCGTCATCCACGCCGTCGCCGCGACACCCGAAAAAACCTGGGCCGCCGCCCACTTCCTCGCCATCGCCGCGCACCTCGCCCAATCCGGCCTCTCGCCCGTCTTCATCGGCGCTGGGGACGACGACCTCGCTCCATTCCGCCAATTCCGCACCCTCCAGTCCTCGCTCTCCGAGATCAAACGGCTGCTCGCTTCGGCGGCGCTCTTCGTGGGCAACGATTCGGGCCCCGCCCATATGGCCGCCGCTTTCGGACTGCCCTCCGTCGTCATCTTCGGCCCTAGCGACCCGGCCATCTGGGGACCGTGGCGCACCACGGGCGAGGTGGTCGCCGCATCCGGCGGCGGCGCCGGCGGTGGCTCCGGCGATATTGCGGATGTCACCGTCGCTCAGGTGCTCGGCGCGCTCCAGCGCTTGCGGGTGCCGGCATGAATCAACTGCTGCGCCTGATGTCGTATGGCCGCAAGTACTGGCCGCAGATTCTCATTTCCGTGGTCCTGATGGCTCTCGCCGGCGCCGCCCAGAGTACCGTGCCGCTGCTCATTCAGCCGGTCTTCGATCGCGTCCTTGTTACCAATGCGCCCGAGGGACCAATCCCGCTGCTGCCCCATCCCGTCCTCGGCAGGCAGTTCTATCTGGACAGCTTCATTCCCTTCCGCGGCAGCGCCTGGACCATGATCGCCACGGCGCTCCTGCTGGCCTTCTTTATCAAGGGTGTCTGCGACTACCTGGGCAACTATCTGGTCAGCTACGCCGGCTTCGCCAGCGTCACCAGATTGCGCAACGCGGTCTTCGATAAGGTGCTCAAACAGGGCGCCGAGTTCTTCGAGGCGCACTCCACCGGCCAGTTGATGTCGTCCATCATGAACGATGTCGACAAAGTCCAGGTGGCCACCTCGCAGATTTTGGCCGACCTGCTGCGCCAATTTTTTTCCGCCGTCTTTCTCTTATACGTGCTCTTCAGCAACGATCCATGGCTCGCCCTGATCTGCCTCGTCGTGGTGCCCGCCGTGATGCTGCCCACCATGCGCATGGGCCGCCGCATCCGCCGCACCAGCCGCCACACGCAAGAGCGCCAGGCCGAGATCAACCAGATTCTTCAGGAAACCCTCAGCGGCCACATGGTGGTCAAGGCCTTCACCGCCGAAGACTACGAATCCAGCCGCTTCCACCAGGCGTCTCGCCGCCTGTTCAAGACCAACGTCCGCTACGTGCTGCAACAAGGTCTTTCCTCCCCCCTAATCGATTTCTGCGCGGCGCTCGCCATTGTCGCGCTGTTGCATTACGCGCGCTTGCAGATCAAGGGCGGCGCCTTCACCGCCGGCACCTTCACCAGTTTTCTCACCGCCCTCCTCATGCTTCTGGAACCGCTGAAGCGCCTGGTCGGCATCTATAACATCTTCCAGCAGGCGCTGGGCGCTTCCCAGAAGGTATTCGAATATCTCGACCACCAGGAAACCGTGGTCGATGCGCCCGGCGCCCCGCAACTCACCGGTTTTGAGAACCACATCGTCTTCGAGAACGCCGGTTTCCACTATCCCGGAACGCCCGGCGGCTTCCACTTCCAGGGCTTGAACCTCGAAGTCAAAGCCGGCGAGGTGGTGGCGTTTGTGGGACCGAGCGGCGGCGGCAAGACCACCATCGCCAACCTGGTGCCGCGTTTCTACGATCCCACCGCGGGCAGCGTCCGGATCGACGGCCGCGACGTGCGCTCGTTCAGCCTGGCCAGCCTGCGCGGCCAGATCGGCCTGGTGGCGCAGGACACGTTTCTGTTCAATGACACCGTGGCCAACAATATCGCTTACGGCCGCGAGGGCGTGGCGCCCGAAGTTATCCGCGCCGCCGCCGAAACCGCCCTCGCCCACGAATTCATCATGCGCCTTCCGGAAGGCTACGAAACCGCGATTGGCGACCGCGGCGTCAAACTCTCCGGCGGACAGCGCCAGCGCCTCTCCATCGCGCGCGCCCTGCTCAAGAACGCGCCCATCCTGATTCTCGACGAAGCCACCAGCCATCTGGACACGGAGAGCGAAATGCTGGTACAAAAGGCGCTGGCCAACCTGATGGAGCACCGCACCGTAATCGTCATCGCGCACCGCCTGTCCACGATCCGCCGCGCGGACAAGATTGTGGTGCTCGAAAAGGGCCAGGTCCGCGAAATCGGCACCCACGAGGAACTCATCTCCCAAGGCGGAATTTATCAGCGGCTCCACGAACTCCAATTCGAGGATGCCGGATCGGTGGTAGACCAGTGAGCGTACGCAGCATGACGGGCTTTGCCCGCGTTCGAAAAGAGTTCCCGCAAGGCGAACTCGTCCTCAGTCTGAAAAGCGTGAACCATCGCGGCCTGGATCTCCACTTCCACCTGCCGAACGAGCTCGATGCGCTGGAAAACGATGTCCGCGCCGTCATCAAGAACGGCGTAGCCCGTGGCCATGTGCAGATCCACGTAGGGCTCACGCGCAACGTGGTAGGCGATGCCGCCCCCTTGAACCGCGCCATGTTCCACGCCTACATGGCCGCCTTCCGGGAGGCCGCACAGCTCTACGCCTTGGAGGCGCAGCCCGACTTGAACAACGCCCTGCGCATCCCCGGCATGCTCTCTACCGGCGATGAGGAGGAACTCGGCGAAGCCGTAACCAAGGCTCTGCTGGAGGCCGCCGCCGAAGCCGTCGCCTCTCTCAACCGCGGGCGCGAGCGCGAAGGCGCCGCCACCGCCCAGGAAATGCGCCAGCGGTGCCAGAACGTCCGCGGCCTGGTTGCGCGCATGGACGAGATTCGCGCCGGCGCCGTCGGCGCCTTCCAGAAGCGCCTGCGCGAAAAACTGGCCGACCTGCTGCGCGGCGCCGGCATCGAGCCGCAGCGCCTCGCCCAGGAAGCCGCCATCCTGGCCGATCGCAGCGATATCGCCGAGGAGTTGATGCGCCTGCGCACCCACGCGGACCAACTCGAAACCATGTTGAACGGCGAGGGCGAAATCGGCAAGCGCCTGGATTTCCTCTTGCAGGAGATGAATCGCGAGTCGAATACGGTACTCTCGAAGACGGGCGGCTTGGGCGATCTGGGTTTGACCATCACCGATCTGGCCCTAAGCGCCAAAAGCGAGATCGACAAGATCAGAGAGCAGAGTTTGAATCTGGAGTAAACGTAGTGGAGGACTTCGCCTTGACGCGGAGTCGCGGAGACGCGGAGGAAGACGCGGAGAACGCAAATGAGGTTGGGGTTTCCAGATCGCTGTATGACGCATTCCAGGACGCCTCAGCCCAATTCCCCAGTGATTTCTCCGCGTTTCTCTCCGCGTCTCCGCGACTCCGCGTCAAGAATCATCCTCCAACCGTGACAGACCTACCCATGACGACAGTTTTTATCATCTCCGCCCCTTCCGGCTCCGGCAAATCGACCCTGGTGTCTCGCCTCCTGGCTACCGTTGGGGAACTGATGTTCAGCGTTTCCTACACCACCCGCAAGCCGCGCGGGGCGGAGGTCGATGGGCAAAGCTATCGTTTCGTCTCCCGGGAGGATTTCGAGGCGATGCTCGCCCGCGACGAGTTTCTCGAATGGGCTCAAGTGTTTGGCAACTATTACGGGACCCACCGTGGGATCCTCGACGACGCCCGGGCGCGCCAGCAAGACCTGGTACTCGACATCGATGTGCAAGGTGCGAGACAATTGAAAGCGAAGATCCCGGAAGCAGTCACGGTATTTATCCTGGCTCCATCGCGCTTGGTTCTGGAGCAAAGGCTCCGCGCGCGCAGCGAAGATCGCGATGACGTGATCGCGCGGCGGCTCAGGGAAGCGGCCGAAGAGATCCGTAATTACGAAGCTTACGACTATGTTTTGATCAACCGGGAACTGGCGGAAGCCGAAGCCACCTTGAGCGCGATCGTTCGCGCCGAGCGCGCCCGGCGGAGCAGAATCGAAGACCAGATCCGGCCCATTTTGGACACATTTCAAGTTTGAGGTATCGACGTATGGCTGAAAACAAACCTCCGCGCAATAACGCTCACTGCACCCTGCCCGACGATCCGGAGCAGAGCACGTACCGCTTCATCATCGTCGCCGCCAAGCGCGCGCGGCAGTTGCAGGGCGGCGCACGTCCGGTGCTGCCTACGTCCTCCAAGAAGCCCACCATCATTGCCATGGAAGAAGTGCGCCGCGGCCTGGTGAAGTACGAACTCACCGGACCGCTGACCAACAGCCACCACGATCCGATGTCCGACACCATCCTCTAAGCCCGTATGAAGGTCCTTCTCGCGGTCGGCGGCGGCATCGCAGCTTACAAATCCGCGGAACTGGTGCGCCTGTTGATGCAGCAGGGCCACCAGGTTCAGGTGGTGATGACCCGAGCGGCGGAGGAGTTCGTCCGTCCGCTCACCTTCGCTGCCCTTACCGGCCGCAAAGTCCTCACCAACCTTTTCGCCATCGAAAGCGCCATCGAGCACATCGCGGTGGCGCAGGAGCACGAATTGCTCGTCATCGCGCCCGCCACGGCGGACCTGATGGCCAAACTGGCGCACGGCCTGGCGGACGATTTTCTCACCACCCTCTACCTCGCCTTCACCGGCCCGGTGCTACTGGCCCCCGCCATGAACGTCAACATGTGGCAGCACCCCGCCACCCAGGCCAATTTGGCAACCCTGGTGAAGCGCGGCCACACCATCGTCGAACCGGGCAGCGGATATCTCGCCTGCGGGATGAGCGGCCCCGGACGCCTGGCCGACCCCGAAATCATCGCCGCCGCCATCGAGCGCGCGGCCCATCCGCGGCGCGATCTGGAGGGCGAAACCGTGCTGATCACGGCCGGCCCCACCCAGGAGCCGCTCGACCCGGTGCGCTACATTTCCAACCGCTCCAGCGGCAAGATGGGCTACGCCCTCGCCGACGCTGCCGCCGCCCGCGGGGCTCGCGTAATGCTGATTTCCGGCCCGGTCCATCTGGCGCCGCCGCGCGGCGTCGAAGTGGTCGGAGTGCGCACCGCCGCCGAAATGCGCGACCAGGTGATGCAGCATCTCCCCGGCGCCGATATCGTTATCAAGGCGGCTGCCGTAGCCGATTTCCACCTCAGCAAGGTCCCGGATCACAAGGTCAAGAAAACCGCCGCGCGGATCTCGCTGGAACTCGACCCCACGCCGGACATCCTGGCCGAACTCGGCCGCAAAAAAGGCGATTTCCTGCTGGTCGGCTTCGCCGCCGAAACTCAGAATTTGCAGCAGGAAGCGCGCCGCAAGCTGGAGTCCAAGAACTGCGATATGGTGGTCGGCAACCTGGTCGGCGCGAGCGATCTCGGCTTCGAGTCCGACGAAAACGAAGTCGTGCTCACCCTGCGCACCGGCGAAACCATTGCCTTGCCCCGCGCCTCCAAGCGCGCCATCGCCGACCGCATTTTCGACGAGGTCCTGAACCTGCGCCTCGCGCTCCACGCCGCCAATGGACGCTGAACTCCTCCGCCAATATCTCGAGTTCTACCAGGATCTGGGGATCAAGACCCTCTATCGGCAACCTGTGGAGTTGGCAGGCG
>JADGNT010000185.1 GCA_017883345.1 Candidatus Solibacter sp.
CGCGCCGCGGGCCTGCTCGCGTCGAACATTTTCGGCCTGCACGATTTCGAGCGCGACCCCTCGCGCGACGCCAGCCTCTCCATCCGCCCCGGCCAGCCGCTGCGCTTCCGCTACCGCGTGATCGTTCATCCTGGCGATGTGAATACCGCGGGAATTCGCGACGCCTATGAAACGTGGGCACGGTAGCGTAGCCTTCCAGGCTGGGGTGCCCTCTGGGCCGCCCCCTTTCCTGGGGGCATTCTTCCTCCGTGCCCGCGCGCGAAATTCCCTACTTCACGGTGAGTTCGAAATCCACCTGCAACACCAGCGCGTCGTTGGTCACGCGGATGTCCGGCGCCGCGAACTTGCGGACTTCGCGTTTGTACCCGGGCTGCGCCGCGCCCTCTTCCAGCAGCTTCTGCGCCTCCGCTTCCAGCGCGTATTTGAAGTCTTTCGCCAGGCTGGCCTGCATGGCCACGCAGACCCGGCGGATGTAGTACCCGCTCTTGCCTTCGCTGGTCGCCTTCACTTCCTGCAAAGCGATGGCGCCATTCTTGTAGACAGGCACGGCCGTAATCACCACGTCGAATGCGTCTCCCAAGCCCACGCATTGGCCCACCACGTTGAGCGCGCTGCGGCCCGTGAACCGCGCCTTCATGCGCAAGCGTCCGCCCTCGCCGCGCACCTGCGGCTTTTCCAGGTACGCGAAGTTGCACTTGTTGGTCTTGCTGCCGTGTACGTAGCGGCGGCCCTCCTGGCTGAAAACCTGCTCGGTCAGCATGCGCTCCAACGCCCCGAACTGGATGTGCAGTTCCACGGCGGCCGCGCACCGGGACAACCCGAGCAGCAGAAGTACGAAACGGATCACTCGTGCTTTTCCAATTGCAGGTTGATGGTGCCGATAGTGAACGTCATGCGCACCCGGATCTGGACCGGCAGTTTGCGGCGGTCGTCGCTCACCCACACGTTGACGTGCGCCGACCGCCGGTACAGCACGCCGTCGAACAGGTAGACCTCGTAGCGGATGGTCTTGAACGTGCCGTCGGGAGTCTTCACATCTTCGCGCGCCTGGGCTTCCACTTTCACCATTACGCTCTTCTTGCCGTCGCTGACCGGGATCTGGGTGCTTTGACCCGGCTCCAGATTCAGTGTGCGGATGAAGAAGAGCCCGCCGATCACGTCGTGCACGCAGGGCGGGATATCGGTCTCCTGGGAGAGCACGATGGCATTATTCCTGGCGCGGTCGCGTTCCAGGTAGCTGGCCTTTTTGGCCTCCGCGTCGAACGTGATCTTGGTTTCGCGCAGCCGGCTGCCTTCGTGGGTCGTCATCTGCAAGCTCTGCGCGCAGTAGGCGGAGCTCATGTTGGCGGAATAATCGTCCTCCACCTTGAACAGTTTGGAGACGATGCCGGTCGATTCCAGGTGCAGATTGACCTGATACCCGGGCCGCGGCTGCGGCGTGGTGGTCAGTTCCACCCTGGCTTTACCCGCCGTGAAAAGCCGCCAATCGATGCTGTAGTAGAGGGTTTCCTTGGCGGGCAAAGTATTGCTCTGCGAAAAAGCGAGCGTCGCACAGACGAGGAGCGGCGGCAGCAGACGAAAGAGCATGAAAGGCCAGTTTCGCATTTGCAGCGCCAGTGGCGCAATGCGCGCGCTAAATTAGGAGGTGCACTCAGGAGGTTTCATTTGGTGGTTTTAGGCATCGATATCGGCGGTAATCAGATCCGGGCCGGCATGGTCGACCCGGAGGGCGCCATTCTGGCATCGCGCACGATCCCGACTCCGGCGGATCTGGACACGTTCTTGCCGTCGTTGCAGGACGCCATCCGCTGGCTGGTGGAGAGCACGGAACTTCCCTCCGGGGTGGGTGTGGGCTGTAAAGGCATGATCGACCCCGACACGACCCGCATCGAAACCCTGCGCGGCCCGCTGCATTTCCTGCAGGGATTGCGCATCGTGGATCTCGTCGGCCTGCCGCTTGAGGTGCCGGTGTTCGCCGATAATGACGCGCGCGTCGCGCTGGCCGGCGAGATGGTGTGGGGCGCGGCGCGCGGGCGCGAGAACGTCCTCATGCTGACCCTGGGCAATGGTGTGGGCGGCGCCGCCCTGGTCAACGGGCGCGTGCTGCGCGGGCACTCCGGAGTGGCCGGCAACATGGGCCACCTCACCGTGAACCCGCATGGCGCCATCTGCTCCTGCGGCAATCGCGGCTGCCTGGAGACGGTGTTTTCCGCGCGCGCGATTGAAGCCGACGCCCGCGCGGCCGTGCATCGCGGCTGCGATTCCGTGCTCACGCAACTCTTCCGCCAGCAGCCCCAACTGGCCTCTTGCCGCACCGTCTTCCAGGCGGCGCGCGAAGGTGACGAAGTGGCCCTCGCGATTGTCTCCAGCGCCATCTACAAGCTCGGCGCAGCGCTGGCCGGACTGCTGCACATCTTCGACCCGGAGATCGTCATCCTGGGCGGCCACGTGGCCGACGCCGGTACCGATCTCCTGGTCCCGCTGCAGGATGAGGTGTGGAACCGCTCGCGCGGTCTGCTGGGCCGCGACGTGCCCATTGTGGAACAGCAGGTCGCCGACAAATCCGGCATCATCGGCGCGGCAGGCCTGGTGATGGCGCCCCACGGGGACTGACAAGACTGCCATGAATTTCCGGCGCTCTTTGCCGGAAATTCGCTGGCAGTCCTGTCTGTCCCCGGGTTGCCGCGCCCCTAACCCCTCCAGGCCCAGAGGGCACCCCGTCGGGGCTCCGATCAGAGCCCCGAGCGTCAGCGAGCGGGTTGTCAGGGGCGCCCATACTCACTCGTACCTTAGCGCTTCGGTAGGATGCAGGTGCGCCGCCCGGTTCGCCGGCAGCATCCCGAACACCAGGCCCACCAGGCAGGAGACGCCGAAAGCCACCAGGATCGCCACCGGCGAAATCGGAATCCGGATGTCGGCGAACAACTGCACGCTCAGCGGGATCGCCACCCCCACCAGAATGCCCATCAGTCCACCCGAAAGGCTCACCAGAATCGCCTCCGTCAGGAATTGCAGCAGAATCTCCCTGGGCGACGCCCCCACCGCCAGCCGCACGCCAATTTCCCGCGTCCGCTCCGTCACCGTCACCAGCATGATGTTCATGATCCCGATGCCGGAAATCAGCAGCGTGATGGCCGAAACCAGCACCAGCACCAGCGAGAGGATCAGCGATATGTTCTTGGCCGCGTTCAGGATGGCCGTCATGGTGTCCACCCGGTAGCGCGCTCCGGGACGGTGCCGCGCTTCCAGGATCTCCTGCAACCGCGCCGCCACCCGCTCCACCTCCCGCGGCGAACGCGCCTGTACGTAGAGCGGATCGATGCGCTCCACCGGGGTAAAGTAACGCAGCACGGTAATGGGGATAAGTATCGTGTCCCGCTCGACTTCCGACTGCCCGAAAGTCTCCACTTTTTCGTGGAACGTGCCGATCACGGTGAACTCCAGACCGTAGAGCTTGACGACCTGGCTGAGCGCCGCCGCCCGCCCGCCAAACATCCTTGTGGCGAGTTGGTCGGTGAGCAGCGCCGTCTTGGTGCGCAGCGTGAGGTCGCCCTCGTCCAGAAATCGCCCGCTACTGATCACGATGTTGCGCACCGCCTGGTAATCCTGGTCGGTACCGATCACCTTCACGTCCTGCTCCTTGCCGCCGATCAGAATGCGGTCGAAATTGGACATCACGCCGGTCGCGGCCACGATGTCGGAGGTCAATTCCTGGCGGATCGCCTGCACGTCCGGCATCTTAATGTAGTCCGCCTCGGAGACCGTGCTGCCGCCCGCCGAAGCATAGTAGGCAAAAATGATGTTGCTTCCGATGCCCTGCACCTGTTCCAGAATGTAGTCCCGGCTGGTCAGCGAGATGGTCACCACCAGGATCACCGACGCCGTGCCGATGGCCATGCCCAGCCCGGTCAGCAGCGAACGCACGGGACTGGCGCGAAGCGCCTGCGCGCTGAACCGGATCGCTTCGCCAAGGAACATGGGCCGGGCTTAACTGCCCTGCACCTGCTTGAGGAGCTTCTCGGCGGCGGCCCGCGGCGGGTCTTCCGGCGTCAGAGAGCTGCTCAGGTATCGCTTTAGAAGTTCACGCGCAACATCAAGATTCCGCTTGCCTTTGATGTACAGATCTGCTTTCGCAAACATCAGCTTCGGGCTGTTGGGCGCGATCTGCTCCGCCTTCGCCAAGCTCAGGTCGGCCTCCTGGTAGCGGCCCTGCTTCGTGAACAGGCGGGCCAGATCGATGAGCCGTCCGATCTGGTGGGGGGCAAGTTCCACGGCCCGTCGCAAATGCGCTTCGGCGCTGGAGAATTCCTTGCGCTTTTCGGCCAGTCTGGCTTGTGCCCAATACCCCTCGGACGGGCTGATGCGCGCGATCTGGGCGGCCGTGGCCGACGCCTTGTCGTTTCCGCCGCCGAGGAAGCCGGGAGCCTCCAGGTAATACTCGAACAAATCGCTCTGAGCCTCTAGATTCCCAGGGTTTAGCTGCACCGCCTTCTCGAAGAACTGGCGCGCCTTATTGGCGAATCCAGGCGCTGTAATCATGCTCGAGGTCTCGGCGCGCCGTCCATAGGCGCGGCCCAGCCAAAGATGGCAGCCGGAATTGCCCGGTGCCAGAGCTACCGCCTTCTCCAGCGCCTCGGTTGCCTTCTTGAACTCGCCCTGCCCGTAGTAGTTGCGCCCCATCAACTCGTACACCGCGGCGTCTTTGTTCGAGCCTGCCTGTAATACTTCAAGAGATTGCTGGAACCGAGTGAGATTGTAGAGCTTACGCGCTCGATCAAGGTCCGGCCCGGAGGCCCATGCCAGCCACGCAAACCCGAAAATCGAGATCAGCCGTTTGACCCGGTCACCCTGCTTGTTCTTCATCTTAACTCACCTGAATAGATGAATCCGAAACCAGCCAGGTTTCGTAAACCCGGGGACAGACAAGCCTGACATGAATTTCCGGCGCTCTTTACCGGAAATTCGCTGTCAGGCCTGTCTGTCCCCGGTCGGCAGGTAAGGGGCTCCCCGATGTGCCAGTTGGTTTTTCGTCCCCACCTTCACTGCAAAATCGGCAGCGCGTTCTCCCGCAGGCCGGCGTTCGTCACACCGGCGATCCGCACGTCGATCAGTGCGTTCGGTTCGCGGCCCGCCGCCAGTTCCACCTTCAGATAGTTCTCCGTCAGCGCGATCCCGGTTTCCGCCAGGGTCACCGCCGAGAGCGTACGGCCCACCATACGTTCGCGGAAAGCCAGATTCTTGGCCGCCGCCAACTCGCGGAGCACGCGATTGCGCTCCTTGCGCACCGCCATGGGCACCTGCACCGCCTCCTCGGCGGCCGGCGTGCCCGGACGCTCCGAGTAGGTGAAGACGTGCAGGTAAGTGAACGGCATCGCTGCCATGAATTGCCGGCTCTCTTCGAACTCGGCGTCGGTCTCCCCCGGGAAGCCCACCATGACGTCGGCGCCGATCCCGGCGTCCGGCATCAGCGCGCGCGCCTTCTGCACGCGGTCCGCATAGTGCCGCGGACGATACTTGCGATGCATGCGGCGCAGCGTCCGGTCGCACCCGCTTTGCAGCGGCGCGTGGACATGGGTGGCGATCCGCGGCGATTCGGTCATCAACTGCAGCAGATCGTCGGAGAAGTCCATCGGCTCGACGGAACTGAGGCGCAGCCGCTCCACATCCGTCTCCCCGAGCAGGCGGCGCAGCAGATCGGCCAGCCGCATTGTGCTGCCCGGTTCCCTGCCCCAGCGCCCCAGATTGATGCCGCTCAGCACGATCTCGCGATAGCGCCGGGCGAGCGCGCGCACCTGCTCGATCGCCTGTTCGGCGGGCGCGCCGCGGCTCGGTCCGCGCACGAACGGAATAATGCAGAACGAGCAGCGATTGTTGCAGCCATCCTGAATCTTCAAATTGGGACGCGTACGGTCGCCCGCGGCGTCTTCCACCGGCGCCGACAGAAAATCGCGCTGCTCGAAGATATCGCCGATGTGAATGTTGCCGTGGTAGGGGGCCGCCATCACGATCTCCGCGATCTGGGTTTTGTGCGAGTTGCCGACCACCCACTCGACCCCTGCCATCGACGCCAATTCCTCGGGAGCGCGCTGCGCGTAGCAGCCCGTGACCAGAATCCGCGCCTCCGGATTCTCGCGGTGCACCCGCCGAATGGTCTGGCGCACGTCGTCATCCGCCGACGATGTGACGGTGCAGGTGTTGAGCACCACCAGGTCCGCGCCGGCGCGAACGCCGGCGGATGCAAGTCCCTTGCCCGCCAGCAACCGTTCGAGAGCGGCGCCGTCGGCTTGTGTGGCCCGGCATCCAAAGTTTTGAACGAAGAACTTCTCCACTACTTGCTATGGTGGCATACGGAACGTGTTTGGTGCGCCGGCGATACGCCGTACCCGATCTACACCCCACTTGGCCAACAGGATCCACTGCTCAGTTCGGCTTCCGTCATCAACGAGACCAGTAGATCCCGGTTCCGCATCAGTGGCAGGTAAAGCTGCGCCCGGCTGTCGTTCTTGAGAAGAAACGAGACGACGTCGGTGTCAACTACGACGGGCGTCATGCGGCGCGATCGCTGCTGTCGTGCCCGCGCCACTCGTGAAGCGCCCTCGGAAAGTCCTCAATAGACTCTTCTTCCGGCCAGAAATCGCCTAACTGTTCGGCCGGGTCCGTGCGGAACTCCGTGCCCTGTTCAGCGACGAGTTCCTGAATCGTTACCCGCCGGCGCTAAAGCAAGACCCCGATCAATTGTGCATGGCATATCTCGCGTGATTCCCTGGTCGTATGGTTTCCGACGGCTCCATCACGACCTTCTCCGGAATCCGCTTTTGGCCCCTGCTTCCGAACCCTGACGACATGGCCATCATGGATATCGCCCATGCTCTCGCTAACCATTGCCGCTTCGGAGGCCACGCACGCGTGTTTTACAGCGTGGCCGAGCACTCGGTCCGTGTCAGGCAGGTTTGCGCGCCGGAAGACGCCCTTTGGGGACTGTTACACCATGCCAGCGAGGCCTTCCTCAGCGACGTTCCCGCGCCGCTGAAGGCACTCCCCGCCTTCGACGTGTACCGGGCGGCGGAGTGCGCCTTGCAACACATGATCGCTGCGCGGTTCGGCCTGCCTCCGGAGCAACCGGTCAGCATCACTGAAGCGGATAGAGCGATGCTTCGGATTGAGATGCGCGGCCTGTTACCCGCGCCCAGAGCGGACCGCTGGATGGTCCAGCTAGCGTTGACGGTCCCCGAACCGTGGTCACCATCGACCGCAGAGGCGTGGTTCCTCCGGAGGTTCCATGAACTCAGCGGGCCCAGTCGTGGCTGAGCAGTCCCTCTTCCATGCCGTGGCGGGATCGGCCCGGGTGGCTATTGAGTTTGAAACGCGCGAGAACGGCCCGTGTCGCGCCGGCCTGTTCCGTACTGCGGCCCGCCCGCGCAGCGGCGCCGCACCGAACAGCTTCAGTACATGACTGGCGGAACTCGACACGTGGCCCGATCAGACCTGGACGACCTCTTAAACCCGGAGTTGTTAGTCCAACGACGAAATCAGTGGAACACTCCCAGGTTCCGGCCTCAGAGGTTGTGACAGTTGCCGGTTAAGAAACCGTTAGTTCTTTTCCTTCTTAGCTTTTTACCCTGAGGCTGTCACAACCGCGTTGCGCCACAACGGAGCGTCCCGCCGACTTGGCAGCGCTACTCGGTCGCCGCCGGAATAGCAGGCGGAGGCGCGGCGGCTTTCCGCGGTCGCTTCGCGGCGCCCTGCCTCGCGGCCTTCCGTGAAGCCTTGACCGGCGCCTTCTTGGCAGCCGCTTTCTTTGAAGCTTTGGCGGCAGGTGCCTGCCGGGTCTTGGCCGCCTTGGCAGCTTCGGCTCGCGTGGTACCAATAGGTGTTCCCCGGCGCGCCGGTTTCCCATGGAGTACCCTTGAGTGACGCGGGCAGGTCGAGGACCTGCCTACGCGGACGTTCCCATGGCCCACCGCAGTTTCCTCGGCGTCCTGTTTTTCGCATCGCTTCCCGCCGGGGCGCAGCCTTGCGAAGCTCCTTCCAACGTGGAAGCCGCGATTGAGGCTGCCACCCTTCCAACCGCGACATTTATGGGCCATCGGATCGCCGCGGCGAAGAAGGTCCGAGAGCAGTTCCCCGCGGACTACTTCGCGCACCGGTTCTATCCAGAACTATTCGTGAAGCAGGGGCTGTTTTCGCAGCCGGTACAGGAAGAGTACCGGGCGCTTCTGGATGCACATCCGGATCACCTTACCTACCTCGCGCCGTATCCGCACGTTGAAGGGTACCAACACACATGCAGCCATCAAGCTGCTGGACAGGACTCTGGAACGCCAGCCGGACGATGCGCAGCCGCGCTGGGTTCTACAGATCGCACTGGGAATTCAAGACGACCGCCGCTTGAGGTAACCCCGAAAGCGGCAGCGAGAACCAGCACGCCGTTAATGGTGCGCTCCAGCGAGGATCGGCGT
>JADGNT010000186.1 GCA_017883345.1 Candidatus Solibacter sp.
GGGCCGTGGACCGTCCGTTTCACACCGGGCTGGGGCGCCCCCGCGCAAGCTACCTTCGACAAGCTGCTTTCCTGGAGCGAACACCCCGACCCCGGCATCCGCTACTACTCGGGCACCGCGCGCTACGCCACCCGTATCGATCTTCCGGCGGGGCGCGAATGGACGCTCGATCTGGGCGACGTGCGCGAGATCGCCGAGGTCTGGCTCAATGGCCAGCCGCTCGGGATTCTGTGGAAGAAGCCGTTTACGGTGAAGCTCGCGTCCGGCGCACGCGTGGGCCCCAACGAGCTCGAGATCGAAGTGGTGAATCTCTGGCCGAATCGGCTGATCGGCGACCAACAGCTTCCGCCGGAGAAGCGGCTCACGAATACCAACATCACGAAATTCACGGCGGACTCGCCGTTAATGCCGTCGGGGCTGTTGGGCCCCGTCGTCTTACGGTAAATCACGCCCAGTCTGCGCTACTCCTTGGCCGGCACGCCCGAGACGCCGGTCTCTCCCGCGCGGTTCGCACGGCGCACGAAGGACCGATCGAAGGAAACAAAGACGGCGCCGGGCGGTCTGCCGCTCAAGTGCATCGCGTCAGCCAGCTCAATTCCGTGCGCCGTCAGTGCGAGAGCGGCCGCCATGGATGGCTTATCCCCGGTGTGCACGTTCTTGAGGCCGAGCAACTTTGTGAAGGCATTGCGGATTGCACTCTCGTCAAATCCGTACAGGCTGCGCAGGACCCATCCGGTTTCCAGCAATACCGTTTTCGCGATCCAGATTGGGCCGCCCGCAAACAGAGATCTTGCGGCGGCGGCCTGTTTGGGGTCGTCCTGCGTCAGCAGCCGGACCACCACATTAGTATCGACCGCGGTCATGACGCCGCATCACCTCGCGTCCAATGGCGGTACCCATCTGCGCGGGCGTTTTCGCCTTGCGTTTGGACCGCAGACAGCCGGCGACTTGGTCGAGATCGGCTTCGGAGAAACAGCCGGCGGGACGCAGCAGTATCCCATCGCCAGCTTCTTCGACGGTGAACTCCGTGCCTGGGCCCCACGCTCGCGAAGCACGTATGGTCTTGGGCAGGACGATCTGGCCTTTGGTGGAGAGCCGGGTGGTTTCCATCGGTAAGACTCCTGTAAGATTATTGCACAGTGAGTCCCGAACGCGCCGCGCCTTACTGCTCGATCAAAAACTGCACGCGATTGCTCTCCACCCCGTCCGCCGTGATGTACAACTCCGCCGGCCCGGAATTATTGATCGCCGGCAGTTGCACTTCGATCGCGTAGAAGCCGATGAAGCCGCCGGCCAGCGTGGCGCGCGTTACCGGCACCGGAGCCCCGTTCACGAAAGCGCGGATGGTCGCCGCCACGGCGGGCGGATTGTCCACCCGCGCCGCAAGGCCGGTGGGCCACTCCGGAGTCACCTTGCCGAGTCCCGTGGCGAAGACCAGCAGGCGGGCGTCCGCGTGCGCCGCTTTGCGGGCGTCCAGCAGCAAGCCGGTCTCGGCATCCTGCAGGATCGGCGTGCCGTCGAGCCCCACAAAAATCGCCGGCGAGACGGGCTGCACCTGCATCCCCAGCCGCACGTTTCCATTCCCGGTCACCAAGGCCAGCGTGACGTTGGGCCCCACTGCGTCGAACGGTACTTGAATCTGCGAGGCATCGTCCGCCGCGGCCAGCACCGGGTAGTCCAGGTTGCCGCCGCGTGCCGAACTCACGCGCCCGCCGATCACGCTGACGAGCGACCCCGGCGCCGCCGCGCGCGTGCTGAAATCCGCCGCGCTCACCAGTCGCAGATTGCGCAGGCGGTGCGGCGCCGCCGTGGCATATACGCCGTAGCCCTCCACTGCCGCGTAAAGTCGAATGCCCGCCGCGTCCAGCCGCACGTCGGTCGCGCCCGTCCCGGGCGGCAAACGGTCCGACAGGCTGATCCAGTTGACGTTGGGAGTGCCCGCATTGTCCAGGTCCACCTTGGCCCAGAAAACGCCCTGGTCCGTGGCCACGTAAACCGCGCCTGCCGCGCGTTCCCCGGTCACCGCATGCGCCGGCGCGTTCGGCAGGTTGGAACCGTTGGGATCCAGCGCATCCCAGAACGTGCCTGCGTTCCAAGTGCGCAGCACATGCGGAGCATTCGGCCCGCCCAGCGCCGCCAGCGCCACGTCCGGCCGCAACGGGTCCACGAAGATGCGTTCCACCGGTCCAGAGGCGCGGCCGGTATCCGTCGCCAGAAAACTCGCCCCGTCATCCCGCGATATCAGAATCCGGCCGTCGGCGGTGCCCACGTAGACTGTCCTATCGCTCCTGCCGTACGCGGTCGCCGCCACGCCGGCGCGCGCGGCGTAGAATCCCAGGCGCGCCGCATCGCTGGCCAATGTGCGGTCGTCCACCGGTTGCCACACCGATCCGCCCGGCGGCAGTTCCATCGCGCCCGTCCCGTCGATTTCCACCCGCGTGCCCGCCGTACCGCTCGGCGTCGCCAGAATTCGCTGGATTCGAAGGTTGGGCAGGAATTCGTTCAGCCCCGCCCAGGAGAGCCCGCCATCCAGCGAGCGCCACACACCGAAATCGTTGGCCACCACGATCTGATCCTGGTTCGCCGGCGATATCGCCACGCTGCGCTGCCCCAAGCCGATTACCGATTCCGTCTTGAACGCCGTCAGGTTGGCCCAACTGCGCCCACCATCGTCCGACCGGTACAGTTGCCGGCCTACCGCGTAGACCCGGCCGAAGCCCGATGCCACCAGGCGCGCTCCGTTTTCTGGGTTGCGCGCCACCGTTGGCGCCGGCTGCATCGCCGGTTCCGTAGTGTTCTGGCTGGGCAGCCAAATCTCGTAATCGGCAGTCTCGAAGATCTTGCCGCTGCGCGTGCGCGCGTAGAGCGTGCCGCCGCTGCCGGAAAACCAGACGTTATCCACCGGGCCCGTGGCCGGCGATGCCAGCAGCCGGTCCACCGCGGAATTGCCCACTCTCCGCCAGTTGGTACTCTGCGCCGGCGCCAGACCCGCCAACGCCAGCAGCAAAACCGTACCGCCCACTGCCCGCCGAACTGTTCCCTTATGACACACTGTCGAGTCCCATTCTACCCTACTTATCGGTCCGTCGCCGCAATCAAGCTGCTGAATTCAATCGATTTGTTGCTAAAAGTTAATCCCGGTCCTCTATTTGCAATGCAGGTTTGGTGCTAGACTGTCTCTAGCGTACGACTATGCTGAGGCGAGTTACGTTCACGCGGGCCATGCACACGCTACTGATTGCGGTCGCGCTCGTCGTGTCGTCGAACCCGTTGCGCGCGCAATGCGTACTGTCCGCGGAGTCCATCGGCACCGGCGCCATGGTGCGGTTTCAATCGGGCGATGTTTCCCAGTTGGGGGATCGCGCCGGATACCGCGTCATCATTCCACCCTGCGGCATCGTCAACCAGCAGCACGTGATCAAAACCGGCCCCGATGGGTACGCCAAGTTTCAGGTGTCGGACGGCAGCACGTTTGAGGTCTTCCCCAACTCCGAAGTCACGTTCCGCAAGACCTACGGCATCACCGACCTCCTGAATGTTTGGATGGGCAAGGTCAAAGTCTATATCCAGCATTTCCCCGGCGTTCCGAATCCGAATAATGTCACCACGCCCACCGCGCTGATTTCGGTGCGCGGCACCATCTTCGATGTCGAGGTGCAGGACGACGGCGCCACCTTCGTTACCCTCGATGAAGGCTTGGTGGATGTCCGGCATCTCCAGGTAGCTTCCAGGATCGTCAGCCTGCATCCGGGCGAATCCGTCCAGGTCCTGCCCAACATTCCCCTGGCGGCCTTGCCCCGGGATAAAGGTTACATCGCCCGTAAGGCTTTGCAGATCGCGGAAGATACCTTTCGCCAGTTAGCCGGCCAGCGGACCGGCAGTCCCGGCCCCGGCGGCACCCCCACCGGACCGGTCGGCACTGGCGGCGGCGCGCAGGGCGACAAGGGCAAGAATACCGGCACCACCACCGGAACCGGCACGGGGACCGGCGCCCCCACCGGCGCGCCTCCCGCTCCGCCCCCACCACCACCTCCTCCGGGCGGCGGTGGCGGATAGTAGCGTAGGCGTCCACGCCTGCCATGCCGGTATTCCTACCGGCATTCTTCGAAGAACGTCGGCAAGGAAGCCGGCGTTGCAACCTGAAAGGTTACGCTACAGTCGGTTCATCCCGCGTGATAAATTGAAAGAGTGCGGCTGACTGTCCTTCTCTGTGCCGCCGCGGCATACGCCCAGGCGCAATCCTCGAAACCACCCGCTGCCGGCCTCGAGCCCGCATGGGATATGGCTGTCGTGCTCCAGGAAATCGGCGCCCACGCCGGCCGCCTTCTGCCTGCCCTCAATCATCTCAACCCTCCGGCCTGGGTGGCCATGGGCGCCAGCGATACTTACGTCGATCAACAGGAGTCCAGCAGGCGGCAGGTGCTCGCCGTCATCGACGAAGCCCAAGCACTATCTCGCAATCCCGAAAAACTCTCCGCTGCGCTCCAACTGTTCTTCCGCATGGAAGGCCTGGAAACCATGCTCATGTCGCTCCAGGAAGGAGCCCGCAAATACCAGGGACCGCAGGTAGCTCAGTCGCTGGCCGCCCTTTTTGGCGAAGGCGGCGCCAACCGCGAGCGCCTCCGCGGCTACATCGTCAACCTCGCCGCCGAACGCGAGCACCAGTTCGAAGTCATGGACCGCGAAGCCCAACGCTGCCGCGCGACCCTCATGGCGCCGGCCCCGCCCCCCAAGACCTCAGGAAGGAAAAAGTAAGCCCCCATGCCATTCACTTGCAGCATCTGTGGAGAGGAATCCACCCGAATTTGCGCCCGTTGCACCAAGGATGCCTGCGACAACCACCTCTGCGAAAAGTGCCTGCGATGCAGCGATTGCTGCGAGTGTGAAGTGAAATTGTCGGCTCCCGCGCGCATGATGGTCCACGCCGCCATCGCCGACCCCGCCGAGGCAGTGATTCCCGGCCCCGACCCCGGCCCCGACCCCGGCCCCGAACCTCCCATGCCTGGACCGGACCCGGACCCCCATCCCGCGCCCGCGCCCGAGGACCCCGCGCCCATCGCCCCGTAGGCCTACAACCGAGCGGCGCTCCCACCGTCCACGCGTGACCGATTTGTCAACATTGACAAATCGAAGAACACGTCTGCCTTTGGAATCAATTGTTTATAGCGGTTGATTTGTCAGAAATTGACAAATTCAGCCAGGACCGGATGGGCGTGTTGGCGGTGGTGGAGCAGTTCCGCTCGTGCCGCCTACACCGCGCCGTATGCCGCGGCGATCTGCTTGCGCACGAAATCCAGATCCCGGCGGAAGGCGTTCAACTCATCCTTCGCCTGGTAGCGGACTTCGATTGTGATCGGACCCACGAAGCGCACCCTCGCCAGCGCGGCGAAAAACGGGCGCCAGTCCACCATGCCTTCGCCCAGCGGACACGGTGCCGCCTTCCATCCGCCCGCCGCGTCCTTGTTCCACGTGAAATCGCGCACCGTCACCGCTTTCAGCTTCGGCATCGCCAGGCGCATCACGATTCCGGCTCCGCTCACGCCGGCCGTCTCCGTGGCGAAGCCGGGGTCGAAATCGTAGCCCACCCAGCGCGGGTCGATGCCGCGCAAAATCCCGCTGACGTCCCAAAGTCCCGCGCCCACCGCATCCCCGGACGCATTGTGTAGCGCCATGGCGACGTTGTAGGCGCGGCCGACGGAGGCCAGGCCGAGAATTTCGCGCTGCACTTCGACCAGCCGCGCTTCCAGGTCGGGCGCGTTGCCGTACTTCCAATAGCCGGGGCGGAACAGGCCGATCCCCATGAATCCCGCGATGTTCAGGATCTGGCGTCCGTTGGGATCGTTGCCCGAAGTCACCGACGTCGAAATGATGGGCACGTCCAACCCCACACCGCTGATGGCTTCGATGCCGCGCATCAAGTCCGAACCGGCTTGCTCGGGAGCGATGTGGCTGCCGGGCACTACCGCCAGATCGCAGCCGTCGAAGCCCAGATCGCGCAGCACCATGCCGACGGCTTCGTACTCCACTTTGATCAGATGCTGCGAGTAGAGACAGACGGCGGGCGTGGTGCGCGGTTTGGGCGGGGTGCGCGGGCGCGGCACGCGCGGTCCGTCCGGCATGCCGGGCGGCTGCGCTGACGCCGGAGCCGGCGCCGCCGCTGGAGGCGCGGTTTGCGGGGGTTGCTGCTGTGCCGCGGCCGCGGCAACCGCGGCCATGCCCGCCAGAATTTCCCGTCTCGTGATTGCCATGAGTTTGCCAGTACTGTACAAATGCAGTCTCGTATTTCGAGGCGACCGCTCCCTAACGGTCGCGGCTCCGATCGGAGCGGCGCGCGTAAGCAAGCGGTTTCCCGATACGCCAGGAAACTTCTGAAACGGTGTACCTAATTATTGTAGGCTACTTCCCGCGGCGCGCTTTCGGCGCCGGCGCCGTGGCCTTTTCGATGGCGGTCTCGCGGTCGCCCTGTTTCCATTGGTCCAGCAATTCCTGTTCCGGCACACCTCCCGCGCGGCCCACCAGCAGAAATGCCGGCAGCGCGTACCCGAGCGTCTTCCAGCGCGCCATCTCCACCAGCGCGGGCAGGGCGCGCGCGCGGATCAGCTCCAACGTGGCGGCGTTGCGCTGCTCGGTCAGCGTGACCAGCGCCAGCGCGGCCTGCTGCCGGTCGCCCAGCACGATCGAATTCAGCATCTCCACCATCCAGGTGGGCTCGATGCGCAGCCCCAGATCCGGGCGCTTCTGCGCCAGCACCGCGATCGCCATCATGGCGCGCACCGCGTTGGCGCGCACCGCCGGTTCGGCATCCTGCATGGCGAATTGCAGGTCCTTGATCACCTGGTCCTTTTTCGGCGCGTAGCCGATCACCGCCGCCGCCACCGCCCGTTCCTCGGGTTCGGCGCCGTTGCGCAGCACGTCGCGCAGCACCTCGATGCGGTCGGCGGCGAGCCCGGCGAACTGCTCCTCGAAGCGCCGCGCCGCGGGGTCGGCGATGCGCGATTCGCCCGCCGTGAGATCCTCCGCCGCGTTGCCGAGTTGTGCCGCCCGCGCCACCGCGCCCATATACTCGCGATAGGCCGCCATGATGTCTTCGGGCAGGCTCGCCGTGCCTGCCGGAGCCTGCCGGGTATCGAAATGCGGCGAGCCCCGCTCCTCAATGCCGATGAACAGGATGGCGTTGGGGCCCTCGCAGCAGACCGCCTCCACGCGCGCCGCGGCCACCCCGGGCATCAGCTCCAGACGGTCTTCCAGATCGCCCTTGGAAGGCGGCAGCGGGTCGCCGGACTTTAGCTCCAGCGTGCGCAGGATCTTGTCCGGCGCCAGCTTGCGGAGTCCATAAAAATTGATGTCGCCGGTTTTCGGCGCCTGCGCGGCGGCCGAACACACGGCCACCGCCAGGATTACGAGCCCTCGGATCACACTACTCAGACGCGCCGGGCACCAACTCGCGTTTCAGTTGCCTGCCTGTTGTTGCGCGATCGGTCCGATCAACGGCAGCACGATCGTCTTCCCCTGGAAGGTCTGTATCAGCAGGATGATCCACAGCACGAAGAAGGCCAACCCCACCAGGCTACTGAAGAAGAACAAGCTCCAGAGATGCAATATCCCCAGAACGATATTGATCCCGTAGAAGAGTACGATCCAGGCCACATTCAGGAAAATCGATTGGAACGCGTGGAATCGGATCACCGGATTCTTGTTGTAGGGAGCCAGAACCAAGAAAATGATACCGGTGATCAGGCCGGCCAGGTAGCACAACCCCGAAGCCACATTGTCGGCCATCGCGCCCGATGCCTGCATGGTGGGGCCGGGCGCGGCGGACGGCGCCGCCCCTACCCGACTCCCGCACTTCGCACAGAACTCTCCTTCTACCGCGGAACCGCACGTCGCACAAAACGCCATTGGTGTTCCTCCTACTAGACTCTAATGGGTGCCGCGCTCAACGGCAAGTGCAAAAAACAAATTACTGGAGATTAGTGCCCCGGAGGACCGAGTATAAACTGCGGAATCAGCGCGCCGGCAGCGGCGCCGGCCACCAGCGCCGGGGTGCCCGCGCCCAGAAAGTCGATCAGCAAGCCGGCGAGCGCGCCAATCCCGGCGCCGACGACGGCGATCATCAATCGTTTGACCATTGCTATTTTTGTAGCGGGCGCATTCCAGTCGCCTTGCCGAACTCCAACTTCTCGTACAAATCGGCGAGCGTGAATCGGACTCCCACCGCCGGCAGGTCGATAGAGTCTTCCGGGAGAGTTGCTCCGGTGAGCAACCAGCCACCCTCGGTTTGCCGCGTGCACAACTCCGCGCTCATCCACTCCGATGCCACGAGGAGATAGTGCGTCAGCGACGGGATGGCGCGATACAGCTCGAACTTGCGTCCCCGATCGTAGGCCTCCGTCGAGGGGGACAGCACTTCGACAATCACGTTGGGGTTGAGCAGCGTGTCCTGGGTTGCGTC